>CAYHEK010000031.1:0-17535 GCA_964355545.1 uncultured Thermotogae bacterium
CCTCCTTCGCTGCCCGGACGGCCCGGTCGACTTCCTCCTTCGTCGAGAGCGGAACCCGCGCGATCGGCTTCCCCGTAGCCGGGTTGTGTACGTCGAGCCCTTTCTTTGACTGCGAGGCGACCCACTCTCCGCCAATGTAGTTCTTGAGTGTCTCCTGTACGCTCATTCCTGGCGAACCTCCTTCCGTTCGACCCGTTTTTCTTTCGTACCGTCCCAACGCGACGAGTACCGCCGCCTAGCCGAAGGCGCCCTCGAGGAAGCTCGCCACCTCCTCAAAGTGTCGCTTCATCGCTCGTCGTGCCCTGCCGGGGTCGCGTCGAGCGATCACGTCCAGGATCCCCTCGTGAACCGCGAGGGCTCGGTCGAGATGACCGGCCACCGCCTGGCAGCTCCCGCGCTCGGCGGCGCGGTAGATCTGCTGTGTGACGCGGAGGAGGGAGTTCTCCGCCTTCTCCAGGGGGGCGTTCTTCGCCGCCTTTGCGATCGCAAGGTGGAAACGGACGTTGGTCACGAGGTACTTGCGGTAGTCTCTCGCGCGCACACCCTCCGTCATGCCGTCCAGGATAGCCTCCAGGCCCTCGAGCTCCTCCTCGGTCGCTTCCAGGGTGGCGAGCTCGAGGAGCATCGTCTCGAGCTCCTCCTTCGCCTTCCAGATCTCGAGGAGGTCGACGCCCGCCTCGAGGAGGGAGGCGACCCCGCGGTTCACCTTCCCCGCCGCTGCGGGGGCGACGTAGGTTCCGTCGCCGACCCGGCTCTGGAGGATTCCCGCGACCTGGAGCGCGCCGATCGCCTCTCGGATCGAGCTTCGGCTGACCCCCATCGCGCACGCGAGCTCCCGCTCCGGGGGGAGCCGGTCTCCGCCCACGTACCGTCCGGATCGGATCGCGTCGATGATCTGCTCGGCGGCTTGGGAGCTTTTCTTCCTCGGCTGCTCGATCGTCTTGAACTGCTTCGTGCGCATCGCTTGCGGGTTCATCTCCCGACATTGGTCCGCTATATGGACCGGTCAACTTTTTCTACCACGCGGAGAGCCCCCTTGTCAATCGCGTGATTTCGGGGATTCCTTGCGGCACTCGAAGAGTGCAGGGTGCGCCCGTCTCTTGCTCCGCGCGCTCTTCGCGGGGTATCCTTACGGCCGGCTTGTGTTTCTTTAGCAGTTGCTACACGGCGTTCCCTTGGAGCGAAGAAGGGGTCTAGCAGAGGAGGCGTTCGTGCTTCCTGGTCACGAAGTCATTCGCCGCTTCGGTTTTGCCCTTCCGAGGAGCGAGATCGCTACGTCCGCAGAGAGAGCCGCGGGGGTCGCGGCTGGGATCGGCTTTCCCGTCTGCCTAAAGGTTGCCTCGGCTGAGATTCTGCACAAGACAGACGTCGGCGGGGTCGAGTTCGACCTTACCTCGAAGGCGAAAGTGCGGAAGGCCTTCAGCCGGCTCCTCGGCCGCGTCAAGGAGAAGGCGCCCGGCGCGAAGATCGACGGGGTCCTCGTCGAGGAGATGTGCCCGCCTGGGGTCGATCTCTTCATCGGCCTTGAGCAGAACGCGCAGTTTGGCCCGACGATCACCTTCGGCCTGGGCGGGATCTTCACCGAGGTCCTCGAGGACGTGACCGTCCGCGTCCTCCCGATCGGCCAGCCGGACGCGGAGGAAATGCTCCATGAGATCAAGGGGCGAAAGATCCTCGAGGGCTTCCGGGGTCTCCCGCCGGTCCCCGAAGAGGCCCTGGTCGACCTCCTCCTCCGCGCCGGCAAGATGGGATGGGACCTTCGCGAGAGGCTCGCGGCGATCGACATGAACCCGGTCCGCCTCCTTGGGAGCGAGCACCGCGTCCTCGACGCGAAGGTCCTCCTTGCCGACGTGGGCCAGCCCTGGCGAGAGTCCGAGCCGAACACGGCCTATCTTGATCGCTTCTTCGACGCCTCCTCGGTCGCGGTCGTGGGGGCCTCGGCGACACCAGGGAAGATCGGGAACGCGGTTCTTGACAGTCTTGCGCGTCACGAGTACAAGGGGCGCGTCCATCCGGTCAACCCCACTGCACAGGAGATCTTCGGGCTGAAGGCGTACCCCTCCCTCGGCGCGGTCCCCGGCCCGATCGACCTCGTCGTCGCCGCGATCCCCCTCCATGCGGTCCCCGACCTCGTGTGGGAGTGCGGTAAGAAGGACGTGCATGCCCTCGTCATCGTCGCCGGCGGGGGAAAGGAGCTCGGGGAAGGGGGCGCGCAGCTTGAAGAGACGATCGCCCGCCTTGCAAGGGAGGCCGATGTTCGCATCGTCGGCCCAAACTGCATCGGCGTCCTGAACGGGAGAACCCGCCTCGACACCTTCTTCCAGACCCGCGAGCGGATGGCGCGGCCTAAAGCGGGCTCGATTGCCGTCCTGACCCAGTCCGGGACCGTGGGGGCGATTGTCCTTGAGAAGGCGACGGAGATCGGTGTCTCTAAGTTCGTGAGCTTCGGGAACCGCCTCGACGTCGACGAGGCCGACCTCATCGCCTACCTGGGCGAGGACCCTGAGACCTGCGTCATCGCCTGCTACATCGAGGGCCTGAAGGACGGCCGGAAGTTCCTGCGCGCGGCGCGCAAGGTCGCGCCGAAGGTGCCGATCGTCGTCTTCAAGGCCGGTCGCACCCCGGTCGCCGCGCGCGGCGCCGTCTCTCACACCGGATTCTTCGGCGGGACGTACGGCCCATGGAAAGGGGCACTAAGGCAGGTCGGGGCCTTCGGGGTCGACAGCATCGAGGAGCTCTTCGCTTGCGCGAAGGCCCTTGCCCTCCAGCCTCCCGCGGCGGGGAACCGCCTCGCTATGGTCACAAACGGCGCCGGGCCAATGGTTCAGGGGATGGACCTCCTCGATCCCCACGGCCTGCGGATGGCCGACCTTGCTCCGGAGACCCTCGCCCGACTGCACGAGGTCTACCCTGGATACTTTGTCGTCCAGAACCCGCTCGATCTCACCGGCTCGGCCAGCGCGCGCGACTACGAGATAGGCCTCGCCGCGCTCCTCGCGGACCCCGGGGTCGACCTCGTCCTTGGGTGGTTTGTCTTCCAGGACGTCGGACTCGGAGAGGAGATCGTCGAGGTCATCCCCACCCTCGCTGGCCGGTACAAGAAGCCGATCGTCTGCGGCGCCTGCGGAGGCCCGTACACCGAGAGGTTGACGCAGGCCCTCGAGGAGAGGGGAATCCCCGTCTGCCCGTCCGTGCGCGAGTGGATGGCCGCGGCGGGCGCCCTCGCGAGCCGAGCCCGCTTCCGGAGTGCGAAGAGATGAGCCACGTGGCCAGGGCGAAACGGGTCCTCATCCTCGACGGCTCGATCTACCCGGAGATCTACCGGCCGGTCGAGCACTGGCGGGCGCTCTTTGGCTCCATCCCCTTCGACGCCGTCCACGTCTCCTTCGGCGAGGAGGTCCCCGACCTCGCGCGCTACAGCCACCTCATCGTGACCGGCTCTGAGGCCTCGATCACCGAGTGGCGCCCGTGGTACGACGTTGAGGCCGAAGCCGTCCGCCGTGCTTGTGAACTCGGCAAGGCAATCTTTGGAAGTTGTTTTGGGCATCAGATGCTCGTCTACGCCCTCTCCGGTGAGGGGCACACCGCCGCGTCCGCAACGCCCGAGGTCGGCTGGATCGAGGTCAACTTGACCGAGGAGGACGAGCTCCTCGCTGGGCTCCCCGATCCCCTCCACGTCTTCGCCGCGCACTTCGATGAAGTCAAAGCGCCGCCCCCACCCTGGCGGGTCCTCGCGCGAAGCGCTCGCTGCGCCGTCCACGCCATGCGCTACAGTGACCGGCCGATCTTTGGCCTCCAGGCTCACCCCGAGATCTCACCGAACGACGCGCGGATCCTCCTTGAGGGCGAGATCCCTCGCTTCCCCGAGAAGGTGGACCTCATCCGGCACGCTCTCTCGCAAGAACCCAGAGACGACGGCGTTGCCTCCGAGATCGTCCGGCGCTTCCTTGCCGCGTCGCCCTCCTGAAGCCGGCCGCATCTCTTTTGACCTCTGTGTGTCCGGCCTTCACACGTTTTTCACAAGAATGGCCCAAGTTCTTCATCCCCAGCGGGTACTCTCGCACCAACCCAAGCAACAAAGGAGAACCGACATGAAGAGACGAACGAAGACGTTCGGGATCGTTCTTCTGATCCTTGTAGCCGCTGCCGTTACGGCGGTCCTCGCGTTTGCCCAGGCTCAGAGTTCAACGCAACCCGCTACCCCCGCTTCTTCCCCTACAACCTTCCTTGGGAAGGTGGCAGCGAACCTTGGCATTACGGAGGATGCGCTCGTGGCCGCCTACGAGAAGGCGAGCATTCAGACGATCGACGAGGCAGTAGCCGCCGGCCGGATCACGGCTGAGCAGGCTTCCCAAATGAAAGAGAGGATCGGGGCGAACGAGACGCTGCAAAAGCTGATCGCCCAAGGGCTTGCGAGTGGCCAGCTCACTCAGGAACAGGCTGACCTCCTCAACCAGCGGTTCCCCGGCGGGCGCACGATGGGTATGGGCGCACGGGGCGGAGCTTGGAGCCGGGGGATGTCCTGGGGGATGAGAGGCTGGGGAGGCTGTCGGTAGAACCCGCGCACACCTCTTGCGGTTCACATGGTAAGCCCGGCCAAGCTCTCACGTTCGGGGCCGTAGGCCGGGCTTCGTTTTTCTGAGCGACCGCGCTGGACGTGCGTGCGCCGCGAGAGGGACACATCTCTGCGAGTGGTGGGAATCGGAGTTCCCTCGGGCCCTGATGGGTTGGAGTGCAATCGCTTCTTCTCTCACCCTCAGCACAGGCAGCTTCTGGTCCCCCTTCTAGTGAATGTTGCAAGGCAAGATTTGACCCCACTCACCGCCTGTCGAACTGCCAGAGTCCGACGTAAATGGTATAATCGAGAAGAACGAACAACAGAACCGGAAGCTTAGGAGCTTCTTCTACGAGGAGGTCGACGAGCGGTGATAGTCCCGTTTGAGAGACTTAACGATGGGGCTTACGTCGTTCTGAACACGGCCTACTCGATCCGTAGCGTCGCGTACGATCCCCGAGTCGCTCGGCAGAGCGTGTGTTTTGATTGGCCGCTCGAGGCCGATGAGGACCTCGGGGGGGAATCGGCTGCTGCCGAAGACGAAGAAGGCAACACCTAGCCGCTTTCCGCCCCCCTAACCAGGCGCTACTGGATCGTCCTCCGGCTTGTCTGTCAGCCATCTCAGTTGAACGGGAAGCCGGATAGCACACACTTGTCGGAATCTGGACTTGCGCACTCCTACTACTTCCCCGCCCTTCCCATCTCCTCGAGGGCCTTCTTGATCTCGTCCACGCTCGCGCCGTCCTCGATCGTCGAGATGTCGCCGAGTTCCTTCTCCTCGCAGATCGCGCGGAGGACGCGGCGCATGACCTTTCCGGATCGGGTCTTGGGGAGCTGCGGGACGACGTTCAGGATCTTGGGGGTCGCGATCGGGCCGATCCGGTCGCGGATGAGGTCAATGATCTCCTTCTTGAGGGCCTCCGACTCCTGAGCGTCCTTCTTCAGGACGACGAAGGCGGCGATGACCTGGCCCTTGACCTCGTCGTCGATCCCGATCGCCGAGACTTCGGCGACCTGGGGGTGAGCGGAGATGACCTCCTCGACTTCTCGCGTCCCCATGCGGTGCCCGGCGACGTTGATCACCTCGTCGGCGCGGCCGAGGAGCCAGAAGTACCCGTCCTCGTCCTTGATCGCGTAGTCGCCGCAGAGGTAGAGGTCCTTCCCTTGGCGCTTGAAGAAGCTCCAGTAGCTCTCGACGTAGCGCTCGTCGCTCCCCCAGATCGTCTGGAGGGTCCCCGGCGGAAGGGGCGGGTGTCCGGCGAGGTACCCGCGCGTGCCAGCGGGGACGGGGTTCCCCTTCTCGTCGACGACCTCGAGGCGCCAGCCCATCGCCTCGCGCGTGGGAGAACCCGGCTTGAACGGAAGAGGATCGAAGCCCATGTGGTTCGTGATCATCGGCCAGCCGCTCTCGGTCTGCCAGTAGTGGTCGACGACCGGTTTCTTCAGGGTCTCATTCACCCAGCGGTAGGTTGGCTCGTCGAGGGGCTCGCCGGCGAGGAAGATGTGACGGAGCGAGGAGAGGTCATGCTTTTCGACCCACTCGGCCGGGAACTTGCGCAGCATGCGCATCGCGGTCGGGGCGGAGAAGATGACCGTCACCTTGTGCTTCTCCGCGGTCTCCCACCAGATACCGGGGGTGGGGCTATCCGGCGTTCCTTCGAAGACGACGGTCGGGATCCCGAGGAGGAGCGGGCCGTAGATGATGTAGCTGTGGCCGACGACCCAGCCGATGTCCGAGGTCGACCAGTAGACGTCGTCCGGGCCGCAGCCGTAGATCTGGTCCATCGAGGCGTGGAGGGCGACCATGTGCCCTCCGGTGTCGCGGACGACGCCCTTGGGCTTCGCCGTCGTCCCCGAGGTGTAGAGGATGTAGCTTGGGTCGGTCGCGAGCATCCGCTCTGGTTCGACCGCGGCCTCGCCTACCGAGTCCATCTCCTCCGCCCAGGAGAGGTCGCGCCTGGGGTCGGTCCTCCAAGGCTCGACCCCGCGGTCGAGGACGATGACATAGGGGACCTTGCTCTTCGCGGCGGCGAGGGCGCGGTCGACGATCTTTTTCAAAGCGATCGTCTTCCCCTTGCGAGAGCTTCCGTCGGCGCAGACAAGGAGCTTGGGTTGACAGTCGTCGATCCGGTCGGCGAGGGACTCGTAGGAGAACCCGGCGAAGACGACGGAGTGAATCGCGCCGATCCGCACGCAGGCGAGGACGGCGACGAGGGCCTCGGGGACCATCGGCAGGTAAATGAGGACGCGATCGCCCTTTCCGACGCCGCGCTTCTTGAGGACCGCCGCGAAGCGGTTCACCTCACGGTAGAGGTCGCGGAAGGTGAGGATCCGGCTCCCTCCGATCTCCGGGTTCTCCCAGAGGATCGCCGGGCGATCCCCCCGCGGCCCCAGGGCGTGGCGGTCGACCGCGTTCGTGCACAGGTTCGTCACCCCGCCCGGGAACCAGCGGAAGAAGGGGGCCTTGGAATCGTCGAGGACCCTGTCCCAGCGCCTGTACCAGTGGAGCTTCTCCGCCTCGGGGCCCCAGAACCTCTCCGGGTCGCTGATCGAAAGCCGGTGCGCCTCCTCGTAGCCGCGACGTGCCATCCTCACCCTCCCCTTCTTCTTTTCGGCCCTGCCGCGCCTTCGAATGGGACGGCGAAGGAGGTCGTCCCTCCCTCACCGTCCCGGCGCGCGGGCGTCGCTCTGGGCCCGCACGGCCCGCAAGCGTTCCCTACTTCTTCGTCGGCCTCTTCGGCGTGCGATTGAGCTTCGACCGCACGAACGTGAACTCGCAGTACTGGTTCGTGAGGCAAAGCTGCGACGGGAAGTTGAAGACCCACTGGTCGTAAAGGCCGGTGAGCTTCAAGTAGGTCTCGAAGATCGCGTAGTTGCACTCGACCTGGATCGCCTGGTTGAACTCCTCCGCCTCCTTCGGCGGGAGGAGGTTCCAGATCACCTGCGTGGTGTAGGGGCAGTCGTAGCAGCGCAGGGTCAGCCGGTCCGGCGTGTCCTCGGCGATCTCGACCGGGTTCCCGAACAGGGCGAAGCTCTTGATGATGATCTGGGCGATGTCGTGGATCGTCCAGTCCTTGTCCTCCGGCTTCTTCCCGATGAGCGCGCACAGGCTCGGCCACTCGAGCTTCGAGCGAAGCTCCCACATCTTCCCGTAGAGGTAGACCGCGCGGTCGGTCCCGACTTCTCCCTCCATCGTCTTGAACGCCGCGTAGTCGTGGAGGGTCCACAGTTCCATCGCGTCGTTGTACGCCCGCTCCCAGGTGTAGTCGGGATGGACCTTCTGGAGCTCGCGCATGTTCTCGACGAAGCTATTGTGCCGCATCTCCTTCGCGCTCTTTCCGCAACTTCCGCAATCCATGTCGATCCCTCCTTCGTGAGATCTAGATTTTAGTCGCTGGTTCCGACCGTCTTGTTTCTCCGGGTCTTCGCCCGTTCTTTGTCGAACGTCAGGGGAATAGCGTCTTCACGAGCTTCGCCACAGTCTCGCCCATCGCCTGGCAGACCTTCTTCCGGTCGGCGTCGGGGGCCCCGACCGAGACCGGGCCGTAGTGTCCGCCCGAGGTGTACCCGGGCACGACCATCCCGTGGACGAGGAAGGCGCGTAAGAGGTCGAGGACCGCCGTCTCGCTCCCTCCGCCGAGGTCGCCGGAGGAGGAGAAGGCCGCCCCGACCTTCCCGGCGAGCTTGGGGTAGTACTTGATGCTGTCATCGACGAAGCGCTTCGTCTCTGCGCTCATCGAGGCAAAGTAGGTCGGGGAGCCAAGGATGATCCCGTCGAACTTCGGTAGGTCGTCGACGCTCGCCTCTTCCAGGCGCTTGAGGACGACCTCGACCCCCTCCTTCTTCACGCCCGCCGCGACGGCCTTCGCCATCGCCTCCGTGTTTCCCGTCTTTGAGTGGTAGAGAATCAGTACCTTCGCCACATTCCACCTCCGAGCTAGTCGAGGTAGACCCGCGGCACACGCTTCGACACGCCGCAGGTTACCTCGTAGTTGATCGTCCCAATCCTCTCCGCGACGAGATCCGCGGAGGGGTCCTCCCCGAAGAGGACGACCTCGTCCCCACGACGGACCTTCCCTACGTCAGAGACGTCGGCCATACACATGTCCATGCAGATCGTGCCGACGAGCGGCGCCTTCCTCCCGTTCACGAGGACCTCAAAGCGGTTCGAGAGGAGCCGGGAGAGGCCGTCGGCGTAGCCGAGGGGAAGGGTCGCGATCACGGTCGCCTCCTTTGTCGTGATGAAGGTCCGCCCGTAGCTGATCGAGGTTCCTCCAGGTACGGTCCTCACCGCCGCGACCCTCGTCACGAGGGTCATCGCCGGCCGCAGGGGAACCGTGTGGCCGACCTCCCTCGATGGATAGAGGCCGTAGATCATGATCCCCGGCCGCACCATGTCGTACCAGGCCTCGGGGAGGTCGAGGACGGCGGCCGAGTTCGCAAGATGGCGGAGGGGGACCTCGATCCCTGCCTTCTCAAGGTCCTCGAGGACCCGGTTGAAGGTCGCGATCTGCCCCTTGGCGAAGGCCTTGTCCGACTTATCCGCAGTCGCGAGGTGGCTCGCGACGCCACGGAGCACGAGGTTTTTGAAGCGGGCGATCTCGCGCGCGAACGGGACGGCCTCCTCCGGCGTGACGCCGATCCGACCCATCCCCGTGTCCACCTTGAGGTGGACGTTCACCTTCTTCCGCAGCCGCCCGGCCTCACGGTCGAGGCCCTCCAAAAGCTCGAGCGAGGCGACCGTCTGATCGAGGGCACAAGCGACCGTCTTCCCCGCCTCCTCAGGCTGGATGAGGCCGAGGACGAAGATCGGGACATCGATCCCCGCCTCGCGCAGGAGGCGCCCTTCCTCGGGGAGGGCGACTCCCAGCCAGTCCGCTCCAGAAGAGAGAGCCGCGCGTGCGACCGGGATCGCGCCGTGGCCGTAGCCGTCGGCTTTCACGACCGCCATGAGGTGTCGCGTCGGCCCGATCCGCTTGCGGATCCCTGCGATGTTATGGGAGATTGCGGAGAGGTCGATGAGCGCCCGCGTCGGGCGCTCCGTCTCCACGAGGGTCCCCTTCTCCGCCTTTCCCACGTCCGCTCCCTTACACCGAGGCGCTGTCGTAGTACTCGGTGATTCGCGCGATCTTCCCCTTCTCGATTCGGAAAAGATACGCGATCCGCAGGTCCGAGCGCTTGTTCGTCGCCGCCTGTCCACGGAAAGGACGGGTGTTCGTCCCAGTCCAGCGGATCTCCGCTGCGACCTCGTCCTCGCTCCCAAAGAGGTTTAAGACCTCCGCCCGGCAGTCGGGGAAGCTCTCGAAGAGCTCGCGGTAGCCCTCCTCGAGCCCCACCCGGTCGCGGGCCGGGGGATCGGCGACCTCGTCCCCGATCGCGTTCGGCGCGTAGAGGGACGCCATCTTCTCAAGGTCGTGGCCGTCCATCGCAGAAAGCCACGCCCGCGCGACATCGATCGCCTTCGCCATTGTGTCCCCTCCTTCACTCCCTCCGCTCGAAGCGGATCCGGCACGAGTCATCCCCGCAGCACTGGAACTTGTCCATGGTGAAGGCGAAGCGGTCGAAGATCCCCATCGCGCGCAGGACGGCGTCGTAGTAGTTGACCGAGACGACGGCCTCGGTCTTCAAGGTCATCGAGCGGGCCTTCTCCTCGCCGAACAGGGCGACCATGTTCTGCCAGTAGGGACAGTCCTCGATCGTTGCCTCGTGGACGTCCTCGGTGTCCTTCGTCACCTTGTACGGGCAGCCGATCGACTCCCAGTAGAGCCGGGAGAGCTTGCCGAGCTCCTTCATCGTCGGGGCCGTCCCCTCCTTGATCCCGGCGACCGACTTCCAGTGGTCAAGCTCGGCGAGGGAGAAGGTCTCCCACAGGCCCATGTAGATCGTCATCGCGAGCTTCGACCCCAGCCACTTCTCCATGAACGTCCAGGTGCTCCAGTCGTAGACGGCGAAGGCCCGCACCCAGTTCAAAAGCGCCTCCTCGAGGTAGTCCCCCGCCCCGAGGATCGCCGGGTGGTCTTTATCGGCGAGGATCGCGGCGAAGGCCTTGTCGATCGCGGCGAGGTCCGGCTTCGCCGTGACCCCGAGGGCCTGGTTCACCTTCTCGAGCCCGATGCTCGTAAAGTGGATCCAGACGTCTTTTTGGATCTTCTCGCGCGTCCTCTTGTCCGGGACGTGCTTCTCGAGGGAGCCAAGGAAGTTTGCATGGTGGAAGGCGAGCCCCTGGGACCAGACGTAGAGCTGCTCCTCGGGCTTCGCGCCGATCTTCGCGAGGTCGATGAACAGCGGGTTCCCCAAGACCTCTCGCCTTGTCTCGGTCTTCATCGTCTCCTCCTTTCCGGTCACTTGTTCGCAAGCCGCCAGCCGACGATGGCGAAGGTGTCGGCCACGGCCTTCATCGACCCCGGATTGAGGTGCTCCGGGGTGTCGAGGACGGAATGGTAGTAGGGGTCGTCCCACTGCCAGAGGACCGTCGACGGGACCCCGATCGCGTTGAACCGGCCCTCCTCCGGGTAGCCCCAGGCGCAGGTCAAGCGGCCGAAGCCGTACCCCATTTCGGCGGCGACGTTCTCCACCATCTCGAGGAGCCACTTGGGGTGCTCCTGCGGGGACGCGTCCGGCCAGTGCCCGACGTCGACCTGGATCGGGACCCCGCCCACGCCGATCATGTCCATGTCCAGGGCCGCCTTCATGTTCTTCACGAGGTCGTCTTTGTGGGCCTGGATGTACTGCCAGACTCCCTCGGTGACTCCCTCCTCGGCGGTTGTGGAGATGAACTCAAACGTGCGCCTCGACTTGGTCTTGGAGAGGACCCGCGCAAGCTCGAGGAGCGCGCCGGTCCCCGACCCGTTGTCGTTCGCGCCCATCCCGTTCGCGTCGTCGCGGTGGGCGAGGAAGGCGATCCGCTCGTGCGGGAACTCCGTCCCGCGGTGGAAGGCGGAGAGGACGACCGAGGTCGAGGGCTCGACCTTGTTCGACGTCTCAAGGTGGAGGCGAGTGTCGCCGCGGCCCAGGGCGTGAAAGAGCTTCATCCCCTCGATCGCGGAGATGCAGACGGCAGGAAGCTTCTCTTTGCAGAAGCGGTTTGCGATCAGCGAGTTCCCGGCCTCCATCGACGGCCGATACGGCCAGGGCATCGGGTGAATGAGGATGACCGCGACCGCCCCCTTCTTCGCCGCGCGCTCGACGAACGTCCCCATCCAGAACTTGGCAAACCCGATCGTCTCCTCGGTGAGGACGACGATCTTCCCCTTGACGTCCTTTCCCACGTAGTCCTCATCCTCCCCGCCCCGGATGAGGACGAGGTCGGCCGTGATCCCGCCCGGCGGGGTGGAGACCCCGAACGACGGGCTGATCCCTTCGAGGAGTTCGCCCGTCCGCTCGATCCGGATGACGGGGGGCCTCGTCTCCTGCCAGGACGGGACGCGGATCGGCGTCTCTTTGACCTCGAGGCCGAGCGACTGGAAGCGGCGGCGCACGAACTCGATTGAGCTCTTGTCTCCCGCCGTCCCCACGAACCGGTTCGCCGCGGCCCGGCAGAGCTCCTCCACGTTCTTCTTGATGGCAAGGCCGGAGATCTCCCGCTGGATCTTCCATTCAACCTCTGAGAGCACGCTTGTCCTCCTCTTCCTTCAGGCTTTCCTTGAGAGGTCCTGGATCACTTCTCGTACGAACTCCACCTTGCTCTTTGAGTCCTCGGCGAGGAAGCGGACGTCCTCGCGGGTCGGCGTGTAGTCTGCCGCGGTCTTGGTCGCCTTCTCGATGTAGGAGCGGCGGATCTTCTGGAGATCGAGGTCCTCAACATGGATTTGCTCAGGTCCCTCGGGGATGACGATCGCCTTCCCGGGGACGTTCTCGCGCGGGTCGCCGCGCCGCACCGCGACTCCGTTCTCCTTGGCGAAGGTGAGCTGGGAGGAGGGGAGCTTCCCCGCGCCGGTGTACTCCGTCTCCTGGACGACGAGGATCTGGTCCTTGTCCATCTCCTTTGCGATCGCGAGGGCGGCGGTGAGGGAGGTGTTCCCCGCCGGCCCGCGGTCGAGGCCCTCGAGCTTCGCGAGGAGCTCGGTCCCGTAGAAGACCTCCCCTTGGGAGACGAGGACCGACCGGTCGAGGTAGCGAAGCTGCCGCGCGGCGTTGCGCGGAACGTCCGTCCGGTCAGGCCAGGTCATGAACGGGACGGCAAACCCGGAGTGGCCGGTGGTGAAGGACTTCTTGTTGAAGTCCTGGTCGCTTGCCATGTGCAGGCCGCGCAGGTCGACGGAGGCGCCCAGGATGAGGGTCTTCGTGCTCCCCGCCTTGGCGAGTCCCCGCGCCGTCCCGGTGATGTTCCCGCCGCCTGCCGTCGTCACGACGACCGCGTCGGGGAAGCGGCCCTCGCGGGCCTTCATTTCGGTGGCGATCTCGTAGCCGAGCGTCTCGATCCCGAGGACCGCGGCGGGGATGTACAGGGAGGCGCTCGCGTAGCCCGTCTCCTCGGTGATGCGCAGCATGAGGTAGAAGAGCTCCGGCCCGACCGTGAGCTGCCACACTTCGGCGCCGTACGCCTCGCAGGTCCGCGTCTTCTCGAGGATCTCCGGTTGTCCGACCTTGCGGCTGTCGTAGACCTCCTGCAGGATGATCGCCTTGAGGCCGCGCTTGGCCGCCTGCGAGGCGACCGCCGCCGCGTAGTTCCCCGAGCTTGCGCAGACGACGCCCTTGTACCCGAGCCTCGCCGCGTGGTAGACGCAGAGGGAGGCGCGGCGGTCCTTGAAGCTTCCGCTTGGGTTCGAGCGCTCGTCCTTCAAGAAGATCCGCGCGCCCTTCCCGGCCGGAGAGACGGAGCGGATGAGCGCGGTGATGTTCTTCAGTTCCACAAGCGGCGTGTCTCCCACGCCCGTCTCCCGCTGGATCGTTTGCACCTCGGGAAGGGAGTAGCCGGGCGAGCGCATCAGCCTCTCGTAGTCGAAGGCGATCGGCGAGAGTTCGAACGCCGCGTAGTCGAGGCCGACCGCCCTCTTCAGGATCTCACCTCGCCGCGCCATCACCGCGGCGTAGCTTTTATCGGCCGGCATCCCGAGCTCCTTTCTCCAGGCGCTCCCTCGCCTCCAGGCTCGCCTGGATCAGTTCTACGGGAGGCCTCCCGAAGCCGTGATCGTAGGCGGGCTCGACCGCGACCAGGGGCCCCGAGACCTCGCGGCCGATGAAGGTCTCGATCCTGACTGTCTCTCCGACCTTCGCTCGGTCCTCGAGGAGGAACCCTTTGAGCCAGGCCTCGTAGGGGACTCTCCGCGTGCAGTCCGGGATCGTCTCCGGCCGCTCGCCGGGGGCGAGGATCACCTGGTGGATCTGGACGAGGTCGCCCTTGCGCGCCTCCTCTCTCATCGGACCCCCTTAGTCGTTCCGGCCCCAGCCAAGTTGCTGCATCATGGTGTAGGAGTCCCAGTGGTCTCGGATGTACTTGAGCTTCCCGTTCTCCACGATCGCCACCTGACAGTACATGCAGTCAAACGGCTTCCCCGGACCCGGCGCGCCGAAGTACTCCCCGGTCATCGTCCCCGAGATGCGACCCACGTTCACGACCGTGTTCCCCTGGACGATGAACTGTTCGACGTAGACGGTGAAGTCGGGGGAGGCCTTCACCCACCCCTCGGCGAACGCCTTCATCCCGGCGAGCCCCTTCGCCGGAGGGAGGGTGATGTCGTGGTAGACGATGTCCTCGTCACAGATCGAGTAGAGCGTCTCAAGGTCGTGCCGGTCCCACGAGCGAAGCTCTGTCAGCACGACCTCGAGTGACACCTTCTCCTCGGGGGTGAAGTCCCCCAGCTCGCCCACGTCCTTGTAGATCAGGTTCTCCGCGGTCCTGTGGGCCTTCTTCCCTGCCATTCCCTTCCTCCTTCTTCGGTTCACTCCGCGCCCAACCGGCCCGTCGCGCGCATCAGGGCGGCCGAGTCCCAGTAGTCGCGGACGTACTTGAGCTTTCCGTTCTCCACGATTGCAACCTGGCAGAAGAGACACTCGACCGACCGGTCGTCTCCGGGCCGTCCGCGGAAGCCCCCGCCGAGGGTGCCGCGGAGGCGCCCCATGCTCGCGACGGAGTTCCCCTCTACGACGAACCGCTCGACCTGGATTCGCAGATCCGGGACCGCCGCCAGCCGCTCCTCGGCGAGCGCGCGCACGCCGACACGCCCCTTCGCCGCGAAGCGGGGCACGTCGTGATAGACAATCCTCTCGTCGAAGAGCGCAAGGAGCCTCTCGAGGTCGTGGCCATCCCAGGCGCGAAGCTCCGCCTGGACGGCGCGGAGGGCTCCTTCTTCCTCTTTCGTGAAGGGAGCCATTTCCTTAGGTTCCTCACGGAGGAGGTCCTCCACCTTAGGGAACTCCGCCCTCCTACCTTGCGGGCGGCCCGTCATTTCGCCACACCGAGGTGCTGCTCTTTCACCGACTCGTTCGTCGCGAGATCCGTGGGCGTCCCCTCGTAGACGATCTTTCCCTTGGAGATGACGTAGACGTAGTCCGCAACGGCGAGGGCCATCGTGATGTTCTGCTCGACGAGGAGGATCGAGAGGCCGGTCTCCTTCAGTTCGGTGATCGTCCTCCCGATGTCCTTGACGAGCATCGGCGCCAGGCCCTCCGAGGGCTCATCGAGGAGGAAGAGGTCCGGGTTCGTCATCAGGGCGCGCGCGATGGAGAGCATCTGTTGCTCGCCTCCGCTCAAGGAAGTTCCCTTCAGCTTCGAGCGATCCTTCAGGACCGGGTATTTCGTGTAGATTCGATCGAGGCCCCAGCCTACCCCTTTTCCGTTCTTGCGGTTCCGCGCGGCCATGGTCAGGTTCTCCTCGACGCTCAGCGAGGGGAAGATCCGTCTCCCCTGGGGGCAGAGGGCGATCCCCATCGCCGCCCGTCGGTAGGCGGGCCAGGAGGTCACGTTCTTTCCCTTGAAGCGGACCTCCCCGCGCCGGGGGGGAGTGAATCCGATGATCGAGCGGATGGTCGTCGTCTTTCCCATCCCGTTCCGGCCGAGGAGGGCCACGGCCGTCCCCTCCTCGACCTTGAGTGAGAGGCCCTGCAGGATGTAGCTCTCCCCGTAGTAGGTGTGAATGTCAGAGACTTCCAGCACGGTTCGTCCCCTCCTCGCTCCCGATGTAGATCTCGCGCACGCGCGCGTCGGCCTGGATCTCCTCGGGCCTCCCGTCTGCCAGGAGCTTCCCGTAGTAGAGGACCACGATCCGCTCCGCGACCCCGAAGATGACGTCCATGTCGTGCGCCACGACGATCGTCGTGATGTGCTTGGGGAGGCTGTTGATGACCTCGATCATGTCCCCGCACTCGCCGCTCGTCAGGCCGCAACTGGGCTCGTCGAGGAGGAGGAGCTTGGGATCACAGGCGAGGCTGAGGGCGATCTCGAGGCGCCGCTGCTCGCCGTAGGAGAGGTTCTGCACGAGCTCCTCCTTCATCTCCCGCAGGCCTGCCGACTCGAGGGCCGAGCCGACCTTGTCCATCAGGTCCGAATAGGACTGGACCGAGCGGAAGGTCTGGAAGCGCGACCCCCGCAGCCCGTGCACCGTGAGGATGGCGTTGTCCTCGACCGTGATGTTTTGGTAGACGCTCATGATCTGAAACGACCGGGCGATCCCGCGCTGCGCGCGGGCGTGCACGGGAAGTCCTGTGATGTCCTGTCCGAAGAGATAAATCTTCCCCGAGGTAGGGGCGAGTTGGCCGTTGATCAGGTTGAACGTCGTCGTCTTCCCCGCGCCGTTTGGGCCGATCAGGACCACCCGCTCCCCCTCCTCCACGGTGAGGGAGACGTCGTCGAGGACGTGCAGGCCACCGAACCGCTTGGACAGGTGATCGAGCCTCAGTGCTTCCATAGCTTCGCCTCCGCCCCTTTCCAGAGCTCTGGCAGGTATACCGCGAGTCCCTTCCTTGCGAACATGATCGCGAGGACGAAGAGTCCTCCCAGGATGAGCGGCCAGCGTTCGGGGACGAGGACGCTCGAGAAGTACTCGACGAAGACGATTGCCGCCGCCCCGAAGGCCGGTCCCCACAGGGTTCCCGGCCCGCCGATGATCACCATCGCCATTGGCAGGAAGGACGTCATGATGTCAAGGTGCGCCGGCTCGATGAACCGGTTCAAGTAGACGAAGAGGACGCCGGCCAGGGCGGCGAAGGCCCCACCGATCACGAACGCGAGGTACTTGTGCAGCCAGACGTTGTAGCCGAGCGCCTCCATCCGCGCCTCCCCCTCGCGGATCCCTTCAAGGGAGTGGCCGAACGGCGAGCGGGAGAGCCGGTACTGGAGGAACATGGCGATCGCAAAGACGATGAGCGCGAAGAAGTAGAACGAAAGCTCGGTCCACTGGAACCCCGCGATCCCGATGTCGGGCCGAGGGAGTCCCGCGATCCCCTGGATCCCCTGCGGGATGTTCAGGTAGGGGGTGTTCCACGCGAGGCTATAGCCCAGGCGGCCGATGGCGAACGTCAGGATCAGGAAGTAAAGGCCCGAGACGCGCAGGACGATCGGCCCAAACGCGGCCGCCGCGAGCGTCCCCATGAGGATCCCCGCTGCCCCGGTCAGCCAGAGGGAGTCGATCCCGTAGCGGACCATGAGCACCGCCGCCGTGTACCCGGCGACGCCGAAGTACACCGCCTGGCCGAGGGAGATGAGGCCGGCGTAGCCGGCGACCACGTTGTAGCTGATGGAGAAGATCGCAAAGATGAGGAACTTCGACATCATCCGCTGCATGAAGGAGGACAAGAAGGTGGGCATCACGACGAGGATCGCAAGAGCGAGGAGGATCGGGACGAGTCGGCGGCTCCAGCGGAGCCGCTTCTCTTTTCTTGTTTCTCTCTTTTCGTTCATCGCGTCAGCCCCTCCTCCCGAGGAGTCCCCGCGGCCGGACGACGAGGATGATCACCATGACGAGGTAGATCGTGAACATCGCAAGCTGGGGGAAGAGGACCTTGCCCAAGTTGTCGACGACGCCGATCAGAAGCCCTCCTAG
>CAYHEK010000032.1:0-659 GCA_964355545.1 uncultured Thermotogae bacterium
GTGACAGGGTGAATAAAGCGGAGTTCGTGGACAAGTTGGCGGCAAAGACGGGATTTACGAAGAAGGACGCGCGCCAGGCACTCGATTCGCTGATCGGTCTGATCTCGGGCTCTCTCGCCGCGAACGAGGAGGTCCTTCTGACGGGATTCGGGAAGTTTGAGGCCAGGACGCGCAAGGAGTCCAAGCGGATCAACCCTCAGACCCAGAAGCGGATCACCGTCCCAAAGAAAGTAGTGCCGGCCTTTAAGCCGGGGAAGAATCTGAAGGACACCGTTTCGAAGAGGCTGAGAGCCGTCTTGATTGGATCTAAGCTTCAGGTGAAGAGGGGGTAAGACGGCCTCGTTGCGCCGGGCCTTCCCGCCGTGGCGACTGAAAGCGGCAACTCAGTGTGGCTGTGAGGCAGAAGGGTGAACAAGGCCGGCGGAGCGGCGAGGTCGTCATGTCGCTTCCTCTAATATGTATAAAATCACAGCTCATGTTATGGGAGGTGATGCACAGAGAAGGCGGGTTCATTTCCTTGGCCGGAGGCTAGATACGTGAAGCGAGTGCGATAAAAGGAGGCACACCATGAAGTGGGGAGGGTACGATTCCCGCGCGAGCGAGAGGTTGAGCAAGGTTTTGGGGAGATTCGTCGGGAAGAGGGGAGCCTACTACCTGAT
>CAYHEK010000032.1:759-16933 GCA_964355545.1 uncultured Thermotogae bacterium
GATGCTCTTGGCTCTCGGGCTCATCCTGGGCGCGAGCTTCAAGTGGCACGGCTAGAAGTTGGAGCACATTCTGGGTCAATCCACACGTTAAGAATGTAAGGAGGCACACCATGAAGTGGGGAGGGTACGACCTTCGCGCAAGTGAACGACTGAGCAAGGTTCTCGGAAAGAGGGGAGCCTACTACCTGATGATGCTCTTGGCTCTCGGGCTCATCCTGGGCGCGAGCTTCAAGTGGCACGGCTAGGCGGTCTAGTGAAGTAAGATTCATCGTGCAGTAGGTTTTGCTCTTGCCTTGTGCTAAACTAGGGAAGAGGGCGTTCTGCATCTCGAGAGGGGTGAGTCGTGAACCTTCCCGTCAGGGCAAGGGCGTATATTTACTGTCTGGGTCTTCTTGCGCTGAGTGCGATCGGCTACTACGCGCACCACGTTGTTTTTATCTCCCTTCCCCAGGTCATCGCGTTTGTCCTGTTCATCCTCCTTGGTTTCCTTTCGGAGGTCTACGCGACCTGGATCCCGGTGTACGGGGGGGAGATCTCAACTTCGATTGCCATCTACCTTGCCTCTCTTCTGATTCTCGGTCCAGCCCTCACCGTCTTCGTAGTCCTTGCGGCAACTCTGGGCTCGGAGGTGCTGATGCGGTGGGACTACGTCCGGAGGGCGCCTTCCCGTTTCGCGCACGCGCTCCTGTTCAACGTGAGTCAGCTCGTCCTCGCAGTGGCGACCACGGGGCTCGTCTTCACCATCCTGCACACCGCTCCGCTCTCGTTGAGGACGGCCGGCGATTACCTGTGGGCCTTTGCTGGGTTCGTTTGCTACGCGGCGATCAACCTGTCCCTTGTGACTGGGATCGTTGCCATGACCGAGGGGAAGAAGTTCTTCTACGCGTTCAAGACCTACCTGCGTGACTTCAACCTCCAGTACCTCGTCCTCTGCGCGCTCGCCCTCCTTCTCGTCGTGCTCCATTCCCTGTCTTTGGGGCACATGTTCTTCGCGATCATTCCCCTCGTCTTGGTTCACGTCTCCTTTCGCAGCTACCTGCGCTTGCAGACCGAGGCGCGGACGACCTTCGAGAAGATCTCTCGCCTGCTCGACGAGCGGGACCACTACACCGCCGTGCACTCAAGCGCGGTTGCTGAGCTTGCGGTGAAGATCGCGCGGAAGATGGGGCTCCCGGAGGGAGAGGTGGAAAGGATCGACATCGCCGCAAGGGTCCATGACATCGGCAAGGTCGCCATCCCCGACTCCATTCTCCTTAAACCGGGCGCCCTCGATCCTCTAGAGTGGGCACAGATGAAACGCCATCCCCAGATCAGTGCTGAGTTGATCGAGGGATTGGAACTCTACGCGCCGGTCGCGGATGCGGTGAAACGGGAGCACGAGCGCTGGAACGGGAGTGGCTACCCGAACGGCCTCAAAGGAGACGAGATCCCGCGCATCGCCCGCGTGATCGCGGCCGCGGACATCTACAACGCCCTCATCACCGACCGGCCCTATCGGAAGGCGTTCACTCACAAGGAGGCAGTCGAGGTCATCCAAGGGCTGCGGGGAACGGACCTCGATCCGGCCGTCGCCGACGCCCTTCTTGAGGTGCTCGGCTCCGAGGAGAGATCCTCCTCTGTTGCGAAGCCCGAGTGCGACAAGTAGACTCTGAATCCTTCCATGTTCCTCTGTGGCGCGATCGTTGCCGGTATCCTTATCGGCTATCTCTTTGGAGGCCGGATCCATTACCTTGGCTCCCTCAAGCTGAGGTGGGTCTTTCTGATCCCTTTTTCTCTCTTCATCCAGCTTTTGATCTTCCCCCTCTTCACGAGTCGTCCCGTCCTCGTCTTTGCGACCAGCTCCCTCCACCTTCTTTCCTACGCCCTCGTCTTCCTCTTCCTATTCTTGAACGCGCGCGTCCTGCCGCTTTTCCTCATCGGTGTGGGGGCCATCTTAAACGTAGTCGTCATCGCGGCGAATGGCGGGTACATGCCCTCCTCCTCTACGGCCCTCGCTCGCGCCGGAGCGGAGGGCGTGGTGAGCCATCTTCTCGCCGAGGGGGTGTACGGGAATGTGAAGCTGATGGGGGAGGGGACGCGGCTCGACGCCCTGGGAGATCTTCTATACCTTCCTCGGTGGGTTCCGTTCGCGACGGCGTTCAGCGTGGGAGACCTCGTCATGGGGCTTGGCCTCGCCTGGCTTGTCGCCTGGGGGATGAGGTCTCATGCGTGAGGATCTCTCTTCCCTCCTTTTTCCCCGTGGGGTTGCGGTGGTGGGGGCGAGTCCGCGCCCCGGCTCGGTCGGCGGAGAGATCCTGCGGAACATCCTGCGCTGCGGCTACGGAGGCGCAGTCTATCCGGTGAACCCAAAGTACGAGACCGTGGAGGAGCTTCCCTGTTTCTCGAGCCTCGAGCGGGTCCCCGCACCGGTGGATCTCGCGGTCGTCGCCGTGAACAAAGGGCTCGTGCTGGATGTAGTGCGAAGCTGCGGGGAGAGCGGGATCAAGAACGTTGTCGTCATCACGGCTGGGTTCCGGGAGATCGGTGGGGAGGGAGAGGCACGGGAGGAGGCGCTCGTGGAGCTCGTGCGAAGCTTTGGGCTTAACCTCGTGGGGCCTAACTGCATGGGGATCATCCACAGCACACCTCAGGCGCGGCTGAACGCCTCTTTCTCTCGCTTCTTTCCGAAAAGCGGCGAGATCGCCTTTGTTTCCCAGAGCGGGTCGCTCGGGGAGACGGTCCTTGAGTTCTTCGAGGAGATGGACCTGGGGGTCTCCCTCTTCGTCAACCTGGGGAATCGAGCGGACCTGTCGGAGAACGACTTCCTCGCTCACCTTGCGAGCGACGAGACGAGCCGGGTGATCTTCCTGTACCTAGAGAGCTTCGCCGATCCGCCGGGGTTCCGCCGCCTGGTGGAGGAGATTGGCGCAAAGAAGCCCGTGGTCGTGTTGAAGGCCGGTCGGACCGAGGCTGGGGCGGCGGCCGTCGCGTCCCACACCGGTTCCTTAGCGAGTTCGGACGCGATCGTCGACGCGTTCCTGAGGGACTCGGGCGCGATCCGCGTCTCCTCGATCGCGGAGCTCCTCACCGCGCTGCCTGCCTTGGAGCGGGGCGTCATCCCCCGGGGGAGAAGGACAGTGATCCTCACCAATGCCGGGGGTGCGGGGATCATCGCCGCCGACGCCTGCGAGCGCGCCGGGCTCGAGGTGCCGCCGCTTAGGTTCGATGTCCGGGAGAAGTTAGCTCGCTTCCTTCCCGAGGAGGCCGGGCTGGGGAACCCGATCGATCTGATCTCCACCGCCACGTCCACCGACTACGAACGGGCCCTGCGCACCACGATACCAGCATTCGACGCCGCGATCGTGATCTTTCGCCCGCCCCTCGTCCTCGCCGAGGCGGGCGAGGCGGTCGCGGACGGGATCCTAAGAGTGGCGGAGGAGGTGGACGATAAACCTCTCCTCGTCTGTACCCTCAGCCGAGGTGAGTCGGTCGCTCCCTTCATCGAGCGGTTGGCGCAGGCGAGGATCCCAACCTACACGATGCCAGAAGAAGCCGTCGATGCCCTGACGATCCTCTGTCAATTGGGGGAAGAAAGGGGAGAGAAGGTGCGGCTCGTGCGGAGCGAGCCGCACCCAGGTCAGGGGGTGGCCCAGCGCGTGGTGGAGCGGGCGCGGAAGGAGGGACGCTCCATCCTTTCCTTCCAGGAGGGGGCGGAGATCCTCTCGGCCTACGGGATCGGGGTCTCTCCCTTCACCTACGCCGCGAGTTTCGGGGAGGCGAGATCCTTCCTGAAGGAAGTGGGGTTCCCGATCGTGGCCAAGGTCGATGCACCGGGTCTCCTCCACCGCACCGAGCGCGGGGCAGTGATCACCGGCATCACCGATGCAAAAGGGTTGCGCCGCGCGCTCGGGATGTTGAGAGACGTCATCGCGGAAGAAAGATTTTTGGAGGCGCGGATCCTCCTTCAACCGCTCCTCTCTGGGCGAGAGCTCTTCCTGGGGATGAAACGTGACCCCTCCTTTGGGCCGGTCCTCGTCTTCGGCCTGGGAGGAACGTGGGTGGAGGCCTTGAAGGACGTCGTCTTCGGCGTGCCCCCCCTTTCCTCGAGCCAAGCCGGCCGGATGATCCGCTCGATCCGCGCTTTTCCCCTCCTGCAACGGTTTCGCGGCCAACCTCCGGTCAGCCTGGTCGCGCTCGCCAGTGCCCTGAAGAACCTTGGGCGATTGGGTCTCGACCTGGAGGTAGTTCGGGAGGTGGACTTAAACCCGTTCATCGCCGGCGAACGCGCCGCGGCCGTCGACATCTTGATCAAGCTCGGAGGGAAGTAGAGGGAGGGAAGAGGGGAGCTCGGTTTCCCTCGCCCATGCCGATTCGAACGGCGGCCGCTCGGAGGGGAGGCCACGCTGCCAAGGAGGTTAAACAGCGCGCCTTGAGCCCATCCGCTTGGGCTGTAAACCCAAACCCGGCCGACACCGTGTCGCGGACTCGCCGCCCTTCCATCCACATCTCGCGGCGTGAAGCTCCCCTTGGTGTTTGGTGGTGACGGTCTCGCTCACCTTGAAGGTAACCAAAAGAAGAAGCGCTCTGGCAGCGCTCCCTCTCGGTACCCCCCTGTGAGTCGAGGGCGGAGTATAGGCCTCCCTTCCTGCGTTGTCAAGGAGAGAAGCTACCGAGCTTTACCAGAATCTCTTACGGGTAGAGGCGGTGGAGTTGGCGTGCGAAGGGGATCGTCTCGCGGATGTGAGGGATCCCACAGATCCAGGCGACCGTCCGGGCCATTCCCAAGCCAAACCCGGAGTGTGGGACCGAACCGTAGCGGCGGAGGTCGATGTACCACTCGTACGGCGCGGTTGGCAGGCCCGCCTCCGCAAGCTGAGCGAGGAGCTCATCCAGGGTATCCACCCGTTGGCTCCCTCCGATGATCTCCCCATACCCTTCCGGAGCGATGAGGTCCGCGGCGAGGACGCGGGAGGGGTCGGAGGGGTCGCGCTTCATGTAGAAGGGCTTCATCGACTTGGGGAAGAACTCGACGAAGACCGGCTTTTGGAAGCGCTCCCCCAGGGTCGCCTCGTGTGGGGCGCCGAAGTCGTCGCCGAAGGCGACCTCGTGGCCGGCCTCCTGGAGGATCGCGCCCGCGTCGGCGTAGGAGACCCGCGGGAACGGGCGGCGGACCTCCTCGAGGAGCCGGTCGGTATCTCTCTCAAGCTCCCCGAGTTCCTTCCTCCGCTCCGAGACGACCGACTCGACGACGTAGGCGACGAGGTCCTCTTGGAGGCGGGTGTTCGCGGTATGGTCGTAGAACGCCATCTCCCCCTCCGCCATCCAGAACTCCGTCAGGTGCTTGCGGGTCTTTGACTTCTCGGCGCGGAAGACCGGGCCGATCCAGTAGACCTTTCCGAGGGCCATCGCCGTCGCCTCGAGGTAGAGCTGGCCGCTCTGGGTGAGGTAGGCCCTCTCTCCAAAGTAGTCGACCTCGAACAGGGTCGTCGTCCCCTCGACGGACGTTCCGGTGAGGATGGGAGCCTCGGTCGCCACGAACCCCCGCTCGTGGAAGAAGGCGCGAACGGCGCGGAAGACGGCGTCGCTCACCCGCAGGATCGGCACCTGCCGTCCCGTTCTCACCCACAGGTGGCGGTGATCCATGAGGTACCCGGGGGTCTGTTCCTTCAGCTCGATCGGAAAGGGCTCTGTCGGCTCGTGGATCACCCGGATCGCGCGGATCCCGAGCTCGCACCCTCCTGGAGCGCGGCGGTCGACGCGAAGGGTCCCGGAGACCACAAGCGACGTCTCGCGCGGAAGGCGGTCGGCGAGGGCAAAGAGGCCCGGGTCCTCCGGCTCGGCGAGCGTTCCCTGGAGGACCCCGGTCCCGTCCCGGACCTCAAGGAAGAGGAGCTTCCCGCTCGAGCGCTTGTTGTACAGCCACCCCTGTAGGGCGACCTCCTCCCCGACGAACGTACCCGCCTCTTCGATCGTGATCGTCCGCATCGGCTCTCCTTCCAAACGGTGGAGAGATTAGGGAGAGCGCGCCGCGTTTGCAAGGGTCTGGCGAATCTGTTGACAAATGTCAACGAACCCCGTAGACTCCCTTCCGCCATGGCCAAGGCGCGGTTCGGGGAGATGGTCCGGGGGGCAAGAATGGAGGCGGGCTTGAGCCTGCGCACCCTTGCTACGCGGACCGGGATCGACTTCTCGCGCCTTTCGCGGATCGAGACCGGGACCCGCCCTGCCCCTGGCCTTCCGGGGGTCCGGCGCCTGGCCGAGATCTTGGGCCTAGACATGGGGGACCTCCTCGTCGCCGCCGGGACCTCGCGCGAGGTGGTGGAGCACCTCCTGTGGGAGGAGCGCCTCCGCGCGCGGGAGAAGGTGCCGAGCCTCCGGGCGTACCGGCCGGAGAGGTCTTCCCTTCGGGAGAAGAACGCGTTTCGCGTCTCGGTCCACGAGCGAGACGGCGCGATCTGCTCCGTCTGCCTGGGAGACGAGAGGATCACAGTCCTCTCCTTCGCCCCGGACGAGGAGCTTCGGATCGAGATTCCGCCCGAGGCGGTCCTCGTCTCTCGCCCGCGCGGCGCTGCCGTTGAGACGAGCGCGGAGAACGCCCTCCCTATGAAGATCAAGAAGGTCCGCCGCCTCGGCCAGGTGACGAACCTCGTCCTCTCGGGGCGGGGGTTCGAGCTCGACACGCTGCACGCCGGGCCGCGCGTCGAAGCGCTCGGCCTCGTCGAGGGAGACGACGTCGTCGCCTCCTTCCAGGCGACGGCCGTCCGGACGGGCCCGGCGAAGAGCGAGATGTAAAGCCAACAAGGAGGATAAATGCACGTTGGAAGAGGATGGATCGTCGCGTTGATCGTCGTCTCCCTGCTCGCCCTCCCGGCCCTGGGGGAGGGAGGGGTGGTTTTCGTGAAGAAGGGGGACGCGGTCGTCTCCGTGTCGCTGTCTGGCCTCCCCTTGGTGAGTGGGACGGTCGCCTACCAAGGGCCGGTCTTCGACGCAGCGACCATGAACTGGGAGGACCCCCACACCTACACCGGGGTCCTCATCTCCGACCTCTTGGCTCAGGTTGGGGGGCTGAAGGAGGGGGACCTCGTCTCGGTCGTCGCGAGTGACGGCTATCGGAAGGACCTCCCGGTGGCGGTCGTCCTCGGGGAGACGCCGGCAGGCCGACCGATCCTCGCGACCGGCGAGGTTGGGGCGGATCCCGCCGCGTGGTCGAGCGGCCTCCTGCTCGCCTTCCTCGCTCCGGACGAGCGGTTCTCGAACGACGACATGCTCGCCGCGTTCGGGGAGGGCCTCTCCCACTACTACTCCGGTCGCCCCTCGGCGAAGGGGTTCCTCGTGAAGGAGGTCACCCATGTCATCGTGAACTACGACGGTGGGCCGCTCCCCACCGAGGAGGAGGCCACGTCATCCCCGGCCGCCGCGGCCGAGCGGACGATCCTGACCCTGGTCCAGGGCGGGGTGGCGCGGTCGTTGACCCTGGGCGAACTGCACGCTCTTGACCAGGTGACTGGACAGGGGACGTTCACCAACTCCGCGGGGGTGGACTACACGGCGACCTATACCGGGGTCCCCTTCTCGACCCTCCTCGGGAGCGCCCCTTCGGACGCCACGGTCCTCGTCACGGCGACGGACGGCTACTCGATGAACTACCTGGCGAGCCAGCTCCTCGACCGCTCCACCGGGACTTGGGTCCTCGCCTACGAGGAGAACGGGGCGCTCATGGCCGCCGATGTTGGCCCACTACGGATCGTCCTGGTTGGGGAGAACAACCCGCACTTTGAAGGGGCAATCTCGGCGAGGATGGTCGAGCGGATCGAGGTCCTCGGCCAGTATGTGGAGTACACCCTCGTCGTCCGAGGCGCGGTGACGCGGACCTTCACCCGGGCAGAGCTCGAGGCCGGGCTTGGCTGTCCGTGCCACACCGCGACGGTGACCGCGACGATGAAGGGGGAGACGCATACCTACACGGGGCTTCCTTTGTGGAGGCTCGTCGCCTACGTAGACGACGATCGCTTTCCTACCCCGGAACAGGGGATTCACTACGACGATGTGGACTTCAACGACGCCCTCGCCCAAGCGGGCTACAAGATCACTCTCTTGGCTCAGGATGGGTACTCCCAGTCAGTGAGTTCGACCCTCATCACTCACGACGACCACTTCATCGTCGCGTTCAAACGGGACGGGGTCTTCCTCGACCCGGCGACGGACGGGTACATGCGGTTCGTCTACGACGATTCGGTCGTCCTTCCGCAGGGGACGAGCCTCAAGAGCGTGAAGTTCCTGGCCGAGATCCGGATCGGATCCTAGGGGGCGGCGTTGGGTGGAGCGGCGAGGGCGGGGGGGAGCCTCGGGGTGCGCGACCTCGTCCTCATCGCCCTCCTCGCCTCGATCGGCGGGGTCCTCTCGACCTACATCGGCTACCTGGGGAACCTCGTCAACCGCTTCGTCGGGGTTCCGTTCGGGGCCGGACAGGTCGTCGCTGGCTTGCACATCCTGTGGCCCCTCCTCGCCCGCCTCGTCACCGGGCGGTTCGGGTCAGGGACCCTGACCGGGATCGCCAAGGGCGTGGTCGAGCTTCTCTCCGGCGGGACGCACGGCGCGGTGATCGTCCTCGTCTCCGCGGTGGAGGGAATCCTCGTCGACCTCGGGATGGGGATCGCGCCGGGAGGGCCTCTCCTCCTTGCCGTCCTCGTCGGGGCCGCTGCCTCCGCGTCGAACGTCCTTGTCTTCCAGGCGATTTACTTCTCCGGAGTTCCGGCAACGCTCCTCCTCGTCATGCTTGGCCTCTCCCTCCTCTCCGGGGCGTTCTTCGGCGGTTACCTCGCCTGGGACCTCCGGCGGTCCCTCCTCGCCGCGCGGATCCTCCGCCGCTCGGCTGAGGAGGAGCGCCCCCGCGGTGGGCGGTGGTGGCGTTACCTGATCACCGCTCCGATCGTCCTTGCCCTCCTCGGTGGAGGGGTCGCCTACTACGCCTTTGTGTACGACACGTCCTCGCCCGAGGAGGCGCGAGTACAAGGGGCGCTGGAGCGCCCGTTCACCTTCCGTTACGAGGAGTGGTCAGATCGCACGGTGACTGTCACGGCGGAGCTTCGCGGGAGCTCGACCTACGTCCCTCCTCGCGACTACGTCGGGGTCCCTCTCCACCTCCTCCTCGAGCAGGCTCTCCCGAAAGCCGGGGCGTCGTTGGTCCGCGTGATAGCCGACGACGGGTACGAGGTGAGCTTCGACCTCTCCTCTCTCCTTGCCGACCGCAAGGTCGCCCTCTCCCTCGAGGCGGGGCGCCTCTGCCTGATCGCGGCTGGCTACGAAGGGGCGGCGTGGGTGCAGGGGGTGAAGCGCGTTGTCGTGGAATAGCCCGATCACCATGGAGGCCCTTGGCCTTACCGTGCGCTACCCGGAGGAGGAGAGGCCGGCCCTCGTCGGCGTGACGGAGCGGGTCGCTTCCGGCGAGGCCGTCATCGTTGCCGGGCCGTCCGGGTGCGGGAAGTCGACCCTCCTGCGGACCCTCGCCGGGTTCATCCCGACCCTCATCCCCGCGGAGGTGGTCGGAGAGGCCCGTGTGGACGGGATCTGCGCCGGGGAGGGCGACCCCGCTCAGATCGCGACCCGGCTCGGCCTCGTCCAGCAGGACCCGGACGCCCAGGTCTGCACCCTTTCCGTCCGGGAGGAGGTCGCCTTCGGTCCCGAGAACCTCTGCCTTCCCGCGAGGGAGGTCGAGGAGCGGGTCGAGGAGGCCCTCGCCCGGACCGGGATCTCCTGCCTCGCCTCCCGTGGCACCCTTACCCTCTCCGGAGGGGAGAAGCAGCGGTTGGCGATCGCCTCGGTCCTCGCCCTGCGGCCAGGGGCCCTCCTCCTTGACGAGCCGACGGCGCACCTCGACCCGGCTGGGGCGAAGGGGATCTTCTCCCTCCTCGCCCGCCTGAGGGCGGAGGAGGGTCTCGTCCTCCTCATCGCCGAACACCGCCTCGCCCCCCTCCTCTCCCTAGGGCCGCGCCTCCTCTTCCTCAACGAGGGACGGGTCACGACCCGCCGCGTCCCCCTCCGACGGGCGGACCTCTCCCAGCTTGGCCTGCGCGACCTCTGGTCGATCCCCCGTCTCCCGCTCCCGCGACGTGAGGAGCCAACCCTCATCTTGGACGGGATCTCCTTCGGCTACAACGGGCTCCCTCTCCTCGGGGGGCTCTCCCTCTCGCTCTTCCCAGGGGAGATCCTTGGAGTGATTGGGAGGAACGGGTCTGGGAAGACGACCCTCCTCCGCCTGATCGCCGGCCTCGAGCACCCGCGGGAGGGGCGGGTCGTCCGGCGTGGGGGGGCGAGAGTTGGCTTCCTCTTCCAGTTTCCGCACCAGCAGCTCTTCGAGCGGACGGTGCGCCGCGAGATGGAGATCGAGGGGCGGCTCACGAAGGACGCCCTCCGCTCCCGCCTCGCCGAGGTGCGCCTCACCGGCCTCGAGGAACGGCCGCCCTTCTCCCTCAGCCTAGGGGAGCAGCGCCGCCTCGCCCTCTCCACAGCCCTCGCCCGTGCGGCGGAGGTCCTCCTCCTCGACGAGCCGTTCGTGGGACAGGATCGGGAGAACGTGGAGTGGATCCTCGCTCGGATCCTCGCCCTCCGCGCGCGGGGGGGCGTGACCGTCGTTGTCTCGCACGACATCCCTCTCCTCGCCGCCCTGTGCGACCGCCTCCTCTATTTGGGCGACGGCCCGATCGCGGGGGAGCCGGACGAGGTCTTCGCGCGCCTGCAAGAAAGAGGGGAGGCCGCGTTCCTCCCCTCCTTCTGGAATGGAGGGGACGAATGAGCGCGGACGGGCGGTTCCTCCACCGGGCGGCCCCGCCGGCGAGTCTCCTCCTCCTCGGGGCGTTCCTCGCCCTCGCCCTCTCCTCGCGCGGCCTCCTCGTCCGAGGTGGGGCCCTCGTGCTCAGCTTCCTCCTCATGCTTCTCTCCGGGGAGTCGCCGCGGGCCCTCCTCCGCCGCGGTCGGTTCCTCGCCCTGTTTGCCGTCGTCCTCTTCCTTGCTCAGGCCCTCTTCGTCCGCGGTGGGACGCCCCTCCTCTCCCTCCCGCGGGTGACGGACCAGGGTCTCGCGGCCGGCGCAGGGATGGCCGTCCGCTTCCTGCTCATCGTCTCATCGAGCCTCCTCTTCGTCCTCGTCGCCGACGCCGGCCGCCTCGGGGCGTGGATCGCCCGCTCTCGCATTCCGTATCGGTATGGGTTCGTCGTCGTCCTCGCCCTGCGCTTCGTTCCCTTCTTTCGCCAGGAGTTGCGCGCGGTGGGAGACGCCCAGCGGATGCGGGGGATCGAGGCCTCGTTTCGTAGCCCGCGCGGGCTTCTCCGCGCCGTCCGCTACACCTTCCTCCCCGTCCTCGTCTCTGGGCTCTCGCGCGCCGACGCCCTGGCGATCTCCATGGCCGGCCGCGGGTTCGGCCTCCACCCCCGGCGAACCGCCCCCCCGCGGGAGCCGCTGGGGTGGGGCGATGCGGTGGCTGTCCTCCTCTCCCTCCTCCTCGTTGGGCTCACCGTCGCCTCTCGCTGGGAGGCCTGGCCGTGAGCGCCCGAGTCCGACGCGCGCCCCTCGCCGCCTTCCTGGTTGCCCTCGTGTCGATCCTCGTCCCCTTCCTCTTCCGCGTCACCCGCGGCCCGGAGGGGCCGGCGGTGACCGTGGTCGATGCCGGCGGCGGTGCGCGCGCCGTCCACTTTGCTGAGCTGCGCCGGATGTCGGCCCTCACCCGCGCCGGCTCGTACCAGAACCAGTATGGGAACTGGGGCGGCGCGGGGATCTACAGAGGGGTCCGGCTTGCCGACCTCCTCGGCGCCGGCGCGGAGTACGACGAGGTCGTCGTTCGCGGGGAGGACGGGTACGAGGCCGCGCTCGACCGGCGGCGGATCGAGGACCCGGCCTACCCGGTCATCCTCGCCTACGCCCTGGACGGCGTGGCGGTCCCGGCATGGGCAGAGGGGTTCTGCATCGCCGTCCTTCCCGAGGACGGCGGGGTGTCGAACGAAGAGTACGACGCTCCTTCCGCGGGAGCCTTCTGGGTGAAGAATGTAACAAAGATCACGCTCGAGCCGCGTGGCTCTCCTTAGGAGGTCTCTTAAACGCGGCCACCTCTTCTCGTAGGCTCGGTATAATTGCCGCGTCTTCTCCCGGCGAAGGAGGCGAGGATGGAGCCAAGGAAGCTTCTGTGCGGACGACACGTGCGCCTCAGTGCGATGACCCAGGACGACCTCGAGACTGTCGCCCGGTGGTACGAGGATGCCGACTTCTTGCGGCTCTACGATTCCCATCCGGCCTACCCCAAGCCCAAAGAGTCCCTGAAGAAGTGGCTCGAGGAGAGGCAGGAAGCATCGGACGAGTTCCTGTTTGCGGTCCGGCTCGTTGGGAGCGATGAGCTCGTGGGGATGGTCTCGATCGACGGGATCGAGTGGTCGAACCGGACGGGCTGGCTGAGTGTTGGGATCGGCGACCCCGCGAACTGGAGCCGTGGGTTCGGGAGCGAGGCGGCCGAGCTTGTGCTCGAGTTTGCCTTCTTGGAGCTGAACCTTCACCGCGTCACGCTCACCGTCTTTGGCTACAACGAACGGGCGATCGCCCTGTACGAGAAGCTCGGCTTCCGGCACGAGGGGGCCTTCCGCGACTTCGGGGAGCGAGACGGCAAGCGGTATGACATGCTCCTCTACGGACTCCTCCGCCCCGAATGGTTGGAGCGGAAGGGCTCCCGATCGCAGAGCTGAGACAGCAATCCAGCAATCCCTGGGGACGACTAAATGCCCCGTTTTCCCCTCTTGACATCCCGGTGGAGGGAGCACTACGCTTTGTTGAGCCGTCGTCCAGAACGAGACGGCAGGAGGGGGTGACAAGCCATGTGCGGAGGGCCAAAGAAGCCTGACAAGCCGAAGAAGCCCGCCAAGTAGCTGGCAAGGAGAAAGGGGCAGGATCTGTCCTGCCCCCTTTCTTTTCTCGTGTTCTTTTCGTCACGCCCGGACCGAGAGCCGAACCTTATCCCGTGATCATGTGGAGGATTGAGACCCCAAGCCGATCAGAGCGGGCCGATCGCCTGTGCCCGCTCTCGCCGGCGAGGGGAACGGTACGGCGACGTCGGGGATCGTATCCCAAAGGCGGATGGCCGAGAGAGGCCTTCGGAAGAGGATAAAAGCGAAATAGGACAATTGTCCCTTTCCAACCCCTTGACTCCCAGGCCGCAGTAGCACTATGTTTAATATGGCCGTCGTTGACTAACGACGGATGAGGGGGTGACTGGCTTGACGAAGAAGCCCGACAAGTCGAAGAAGCCAGGGAAGAAGTAGTCAACAGAAGGGGGCAGGGGAGACCTTGCCCCCTTTGTTTTTCTTGCCGCCCTCGTTCATCTGGGGGCTTTTCCCTTCCTCCCTCCGCTCCTTTGGGGCCGCGCGGCGCGAATCCGACTTAAGCGGGAGAGAAGAGGCGAGACCTCGGTTGCAAGAGGGGAAGCGGTCGCGGAGCGCGCGGTCCGCGTGGCCTGTTGTTCCTTCCTCTCCCCCTTGATTTTTTTGGACTCTACGAGTAGCGTTCCATTGCCGCTGTGAGCGAACGGCGGAGGAGGGGGTGACAAGCCATGTGCTGTGGTTCGAAGAAGCCTGACAAGTCGAAGAAGCCAGTCAAGAAGTAACGGAAGCAGAAAAGGCAAGGGGACAGGGAAATTTCTGTCCCCTTTTTCTTTTGCGGGAAGAGCGCGGCCCTTGGCTCGAGGTCGGTCTCTTTGCCGGCGGTTCTTCGGCCGGCCTCAGCTTGGGTAGAGCCACTGATAGATGAGCCAGGAGTTGAGGACCTTCGCGAGGTACTCGCGCGTCTCGCTTGAGACGAGCGCGCCGGGGAGGTCGGCCGGGCGGGTGACCTTGGCCGCGGCCGTCCACCGCTCCAGGTTTCCCTGGCCGCCGTTGTACGCCGCCACCGCCTTTGCGACGTCGGAGTCGAAGAGCCGAATGAGGTAGCCGAGGTACCAGGTCCCCAGGCGAATGTTGAAATCCGGATCGGTGAGGCGTTCCTCCGCGAAGGGCTCGCCGAGCTTCGCCTCGGCGATCCACTTCGCGGTCGAGGGGAGGAGCTGCATCAGGCCGCGGGCGTCCGATGAGGAGACGGCCGTCGGAGAGAAGTTCGACTCCTCGCGGATCACGGCGAGGACGAGGAGCGGGTCGACCCCGTACGCGGTCGCCCAGCGCGCCACGGCCTCCGGCCAGGCACGGGGGTAGGCGAGCGCGTAGGCCTCCTGCGAGGACCGATCGGAGAGGAGCGGGGCTCCGATCTTGTACGCCGAGTAGTAGTCACCGTGGGCGGTGAACCACTCGCCGATCGCGACTTTCTCTTCCGGGCCCGCCGCGCGCAGGGCGATCTCAAGCTCGGCCTGCGCCCACGCTTGACCCTCCTCAGGCGCAAGCTCGTTCAAGAGGAGATCGGCCACGCGCACCGCCTGCGGCGGGTTCGTCCGCGGTTTAGTGAGCTGTGCCGCTAGAGCTGGGGCACGGTAGGTTCCGAGGAGCCAGTTGAACGCTGGCGGAAAGAGCTTCGCCATCTCTGCCGCCTCGGTTACTTTTCCGCGGCGCACGTAGATGAGGTGGGCGCGCAGGGCGGCGTCGTCCCGAACGCGCTGCGATCCGCGGGCGAGCTCGAGGTACAGGCCCAGGGCTCTCTCCTCTTCGCCTTCGCTCTCGAGCAGGCGCGCCCCGCGCCAGCGGGCCTCGCCGTCCTTCGAAAGGAGGTACGCTGAGACGGCCTCCTCTTCTTTTCCCATTGTTTCTAGAAGACGGCCGGCCTGGTAGGCGGCGGTTGCCCCGAGCGCGCGATAGGCGGCGAGGGCTCGCTCGCGCTCGCCTGCCTGCTCCAGGGCGCGGCCGTACTCCTTGCGGACTGTGCTGTCTTTAGGAGCCTGCGCGAGGTAGGCCTCGAACTCCGGAAGCGCCTCTTTCCATCGGCCCAAGCCGACGAGGGCCCTCGCTCGCGCCAGGCGCCCCTCCGCGGTCGTCGCAGACCGGACGAGGGCGAGCGCCTCCGCGCATCGGCCAGCACCGTTCAGGAGAAAGGCGAGACGAATCGGGTCGGGCTCAAGGCGCGTGACTGCGGCGACGGCCTCCGGCCGGGGGAGGAGCTTCTTCCACTCCGCGAGGGCCGCGCTCGTCTCTTTGGCCTCTTCCAGGGCGAGGGCGAGCTCCGCTCGCAGGTCACGGGTCGCGCGCAGAGAGAGGGCGGAGCGGAGGTACTCCGCTCCCGCGGTCGGGTCTCCTGCGGCGACGTGCGCTCGGCCGGCGAGGATCTGCGCCTGCCAGCCGACCCCGTCCTCGCGGCCCGCCAGTGCCTCGAGCCTCCCGAGGGATTCCGGGAGGCCGTCGCGGGCGCGCCACAGGACTCGATAGCCCGCAAGCTCCGGCGGGTCGGCGACCGGCGCAATCAGAAACGCCCCGAGCCCGAAGAGCCCCCAGGCAACGAGGAGGGAGATGAGCGCGAGCTTCATCGGCCACCGCACGGCGTTCCTTCTCGCAGGAGGAGAACCCCTTTCGCAGTCATGCGCTCAGGGTAGCGCAGCAGCCCCAAGGAGGAAAGGACGCCGCGCCGCGCGTCAGGGGACGTCTTTCCTGGCGCGGGTCACGCGCCGGAGCGCTCCGTTACCCGACGGGGGCGTGGACTAAGCGGTTTTGACCTTCCCCACTGGGGCGAGGTAGATCACAAACTCGTCCTCGCCGTCAACCTCGAGCAAGGCGTCCATCTCGCGCTGGTGGTAGGAGCCGATGCCGCACGTCCCGGCTCCGATCGCCTCGCAGCCCAGGTACAGGTTCTGGCAGGCGTGGCCGGCATCGATCGCGATCACCTTGTGCGCAAGGACGCTGTAACGCCACTCCGCGCGATAGGGGATGACCGTCCAGATGAAGACGACCGCGCCATGCCCCACGAAGTCCTGGCCGAGGCACCCTTCCTTCACCTTTGCCGGGAGGTTTGGCTCAGTGCGCAGAAAGAGGAGCTTGTGGTCGAGGGGAAGGTAGCGGTAGAGGCCCGGCGTGATACCGACGACCCGGTTGATCACGAGGTACGTCTCGAACGGGTGGCGGGCCCCGCCCGAGGGCACAGTGCGCAGCGAGGCGCAGCCGTCGCGGATGACCTTCTCCACGCCTTGGGTCGCCCAGAGGAGGAAGGAGAGCTCCTCGAGGGTGAGCGGGTCCTCGGTGAACTCCCTCCG
>CAYHEK010000033.1:0-16899 GCA_964355545.1 uncultured Thermotogae bacterium
TCTGGGCTGTAGGCCTTCCGGTCGGCGAACTCGGCTCGCTTCCCGTCGTTCCACTGCTCGACCGGCCGCAGGTACCCCACGACCCGCGAGTAGACTTCGGCCGGGGCGCCGCAGCTTGGACAGGTCGTCTCTTCCCCGGCGAGGTAACCGTGGCTCGGGCAGATGGAGAAGGTGGGGGTGAGGGTGTAGTAGGGGAGGTGGAAGGTCTCGGCGATCTTCCTCACCAGGCGCTTCGTCGCCTCCGCGGAGGGGAGGCGCTCGCCGAGGAAGGCGTGGAAGACGGTCCCCCCGGTGTAGCGGGTCTGAAGCGGATCCTGCATCGTGAGCGCGGCGAAGAGGTCCTCGGTCAGGCCGACCGGGAGATGAGTCGAGTTCGTGTAGTAGGGGGTCTCCCCGCCGTAGCGCTCGCGGTTGTAGATGCGGATGTCGGGGTAGCGCTCGGCGTCCACCTTCGCAAGACGGAAGCTTGAGCCCTCGGCCGGCGTCGCCTCGAGGTTGAAGATCTCACCCGTCTCCTCCTGGAACTCGGCGAGTCGGTCGCGCATGAAGTCAAGGACTTTCAGCGCGAAGGCCCGCCCCTCCGGCTCGGCAATCGAGGTCCCAAAGAGGTTCAACAAGGCTTCGTTCATCCCCACGAGGCCGATCGTGGAGAAGTGGTTCCTCCAGTACCCGCCGGTCGCCTCCTTGATCTCGTCCAGGTAGAAGCGGGAGTAGGGGTAGAGCCCCCTCTCGGTCAGGGACTCGAGGGTCTTTCTCTTGATGACGAGGGACTCCTTGCCAAGCTGCATCAGATTCACGAGACGCGCGAAGAACTCCCCCTCATCCTTCGCCAGGTACCCCAGACGCGGAAGGTTGATCGTCACGACCCCGATCGATCCGGTGAGGGGGTTCGCGCCGAAGAGACCGCCCCCGCGCTTTTTAAGCTCGCGGTTGTCTATCCGAAGCCGACAACACATGCTGCGCGTGTCCTCCGGTCTCATGTCGCTATTGATGAAGTTTGAGAAGTAGGGGATCCCGTACTTCGCCGTCATCTCCCAGACAGGATTTAGGTTTTCGTTCTCCCAGTCGAACCCCTCGGTGATGTTGTAGGTGGGAATGGGAAAGGTGAATGGCCGCCCGTTCATGTCGCCCTCGGCCATCACCTCGGCGAAGGCGCGGTTGAAGAGGTCCATCTCGGCCTGGTAGTCGCCGTAGACGGAGTCGCGGAGCCGCCCGCCGAGGACGACCGGCTCTCCCCGCATGTGGCGCGGGACTTCGAAGTCGAGGGTAACGTTCGTGAACGGGGTCTGGAACCCGACGCGCGTGGGAACGTTCATGTTGTACACGAACTCCTGCATGTGCTGCTTCACGTCGCCGTAGGAGAGGCGGTCGGCGCGGATGAACGGGGCGAGGTGGGTGTCGAGATTTGAGAAGGCCTGCGCCCCGGCCGACTCACCCTGCAGGGTGTACATGAAGTTCACGACCTGAAGGAGGGCGACGCGGAAGTGCTTCGCCGGCCGCGCCTCGACCTTCCCCCGCACCCCGCGGAAGCCGCGCAGGAGGAGGTCGCGGAGGTCCCAACCGACGCAGTACGCCCCGAGGGTCCCCAGGTCGTGGAGGTGGAAGTCTCCCCTCTCGTGCGCCTCCCGGATCTCCTTGGGGTAGATCTTGTTGAGCCAGTACCGCGAGATGACGCGGTCGGTGATGTGCGTGTTCAGACCTTGAAGGGAGTAGGCCATGTTCGAGTTCTCGCGCACCCGCCAGTCGCGGTCCTCCAGGTAGTCCTCGACGAGCGGGATCTCGGTCGTGAGCCCGCGCATCTCGCGCAGGTCGGCGTGCTGCTTGCGGTAGAGGATGTACGCCTTCGCCGTGCGGGCGTAGCCCGCCTCGATCAGGACCTCCTCGACCAGGTCCTGAATCTCCTCGACCGTCGGAAGGTCATCGACGAACCGCTCGTCGAGGAGTCCGGTGACGAGCTCGGATAGTCGCTTCGCCGCGACCTCGTCTTGTTCCCCCACCGCGCGCATCGCCTTCCAAATCGCGGTCGTGATCTTCGCTTCGTCGAAAGGGACCACCCGGCCGTCGCGCTTAACGATCCTCTCCATGCGAAACCCCCTCGAAGGAAGTCACCCAAACGCCTAGGGCTACCATAGCGCCTCCGGCAAGGCCGGGTCAACCGAATCGACTCAGGCGAGCCGGACGGTGTAGTGGCGACAATTAGGGCACAAGGACAACCACACTGCCGAACAAGGTGACGAAGGTTCCGTCCCCGTCACTCGGTCACCGCCCCTCGCCAAGCGGCGGGAAGGTGCGAAAAGGCCGTCCAAAGGGGACCGCGCCCGAAGGCTCGAGGGGTCGTGCTCCCCTTGATCGAACACCTCTCGTCCGCTATGATGTCGCGCCGCGCAATAGGACACAGGTTGCCAGTACCTGGAAGAGGTGATAGAGATTCCGAACATCCGTTCAGCAAAGAAACAGTTGCGGCAGAGCGAGAAGCGCCGCGGCCTGAACCGGGCGAGGAAGGCGGCCGTGAAGCGGGTCACGAAAGAGATCCGCGTCCACCTCGCCTCCGGAGAGAAGGACGCCGCGTCCTCCCTCCTCCCGCGGCTCGCCAAGGCGGCCGACAAGGCGGCCAAGCGTCACGTCATCCACAAGAATAAGGCCAGCCGCATCAAGTCGAGGTGGATGAAGAAGGTCGCGTCGTCCTAAGAGGAGGCCTCGCATGCGGCACTACGATTTCCTAGGCAAGGCGAAGTACTTCGTCCCTCTCTCTGTAGTCCTTATAATCGCAAGCGTCGTCCTCCTCATCCCACAGGTGCGGGGTCTCAAGCCGGGCCTGGACTTCACCGGCGGGACGGAGTTCACGGTCAGATTCGAAAAGCCGGTCGACCCCGGCTCGTTGCGGAGCGCCCTCGGCGCGATCCCGGCCGGCGGGACCGACCTCGCCACGAGCGTCATCCAGACCGTCGCGGGGGGGAACACGAGCATGATCACCACCCAGCTCGACGTGGAGGCGAATCGAGAGGTCATCGATCGGATCGAGACGACCCTCCGTCAGAAGTTCCCTGTCCTCGACGTTAGTCGCCGCTCCATCGGCCGGCAGATCAGCACCGAGATCGTCCAGAGGTCGTGGCAGGGGGTTCTCCTCGCCATTGTTGCCATGCTCATCTACATCTCCTGGCGGTTCCGCCTTCGCTACGCCGTCGGTGCGATCGTCGCCGTCATCCACGACGTCATGATCACCACGGGCGTGATCGCCCTTTTCCATCTTGAATTCAACATGGAGGCGATCGCTGGCCTCCTGACGGTCCTCGGGTACTCGATGAACGACACGATCATCATCTTTGACCGCGTGCGCGAGAACCTCGCCATCGATAGGAAGAGTTCGATGTTCGACATCATCAACCGAAGCATCAATCAGTCGCTCACGCGCACCCTGAACACCGCGGGGGCAACGTTCGTCCCCGTCCTCATCCTCCTTGTGCTCGGCGGCCCGGTCCTGCGCGGCCTCTCGGTCGCTCTCCTCATGAGCGTCACCGTGGGGACCTACTCCACGCTGTACATCGCGAACCCGATCCTGTACTGGTGGACACTCAAGGCCGGGGGAGCGAAGAAGAGTAAATGAAGTCTCTCCTCCGCGAGGGGAGGGAGTGGGAGATCGCTCCCCTCCCAGAGGGTGTCCTGGTCGAGGAGATCAAGGCGTCTTTGGGCTGTGCGCGTCCGTTCGCAATCCTCCTTGCCCGCCGCGGCGGAAGGGACTGGCCCAAGCTGATTAACCCCGGCCTGGAAAGCTTCCATTCGCCGTTTTCCCTCTCCGGCGTTGAGGAGGGGGTCTTGCGCCTGATCGCGGCGATCTCGCGCGAGGAGGCGATCTTCATCCACGGGGACTTCGACGTGGACGGCCTCTGCGGAGCGGCCCTCCTCTACCGGGGACTCCTTCCCTTCTTCTCCAAAGGACAGATCAAGGTCGACGTGGGCGATCGCGACCGCGGGCACGGCCTCTCGCGTGGGTTCGTGAAGCGAGCGGTCGACGAGAGGTTCTCGCTCGTCATCACGGTCGACTGCGGCATCTCCAACGCCGAAGAGGTCGCCCTCCTGCGCGAGGCCGGGGTGGACACGATCGTCACGGACCACCACATCCCGCCCCCCGAGCCACCGGCGGCCGCGGCCGTCATCGACCCTCAGCGGCCGGGGGAGGCCTCCTCCAATCACCACCTCGCCGGGGTGGGGGTTGCGTACAAGCTCATCTGGGGTCTGTACGAGCGCCTCGGCCGGCCGGCGCCCCACGCGCTCCTCGACCTCGTCGGCCTGGGGACGATCGCTGACCTCGTTCCCCTCGCCGAGGGGGCGGAGGTAGAGAACCGAGCGATGGTCCGCGAGGCCTTCTCCCTCATCGGCCGCGGGGAGGGCTCCTCCCTCGGGTTGCGCGTCCTGATGGAGAAGCTCTCCATCAACCCAAAGAGACTCACCGCCGCCGACGTGGGGTACATCCTCGCTCCCAAGTTGAACGCCGCGAACCGGACGGGCGACCCGAAGGTCGCCTTCCTCCTCCTCACCACGACCCTCCCCCAGCGCGCCGAGTACCTGACCGAGGTCCTCCTCGATTACAACCGCGATCGGGAGATCGCGCAGGACGACCTGATCGCCCAGGCCGAGGAGAGGATGGCCGAGGAGGAGATCGATCCGTCGCGGGACGGGATGATCATCCTCTCTGGCAAGTACTGGAACGAAGGGATCTTAGGGCTCGCCGCCTCCCACCTCGCGGACCGCTACCGCGTCCCCACGATCGTCCTTTCCGAAGGCGACCGGGTGAGCCGCGCCTCGTGCCGAAGCGTGGACGGGTTCGACATCGCGGCCTGCCTCGAGGTCCACTCCGACCTCCTCCTCCACTACGGCGGACACCGCATGGCGGCCGGGTTCTCCGTCTTGAACGAGAACCTTCCTCTCCTCCGCCGGAGGCTCCTCTCTCACGTGGCCGACCGAGGGGCGGACCTCCGCTCCGCGGTCGCCGCGATCGACGTGGAGGTCGCCCTGCGGGAGATCGATCTTCGTTTCTACACCAACATCCACTCCCTCGCTCCCTACGGCCCGGGGAATCCGGCCCCGCGCCTCCTCCTGCGCGACTCCTCGTTCGTGGACCTCCGCCTTGTGGGGGGAAGGCGCCAGCACCTCAAGGGGAAGGTCGTCCAAGACGGTCTCGCCCTTCCGTTCATCGCCTTCCGCATGTCACGATACCTGGAGGCGTTCGAGCGCTCGGACGGGGCTTCGCTCGTCTGTCGCACCGGGTTCGACGACTGGCAGGGAGCGGTGCAGGTGGAGGCGGTCGACCTCGTCGGCGACTAAGTCCTCCCCGGGAGGCGGGCGAACGCGGCGAGGTCGATCACGACCCGCGCGACGAGGATCTTTGCCATGAAGCGCGGGATGGCGAGCGCGGCGTGGATCCGCCGCGGCTCTGTGAGAAGCCGGTAGAGCCACTCAAGGCCCAGGCGCTGCCAGCCCCGCGGGGCGCGACGGCAGTCGCCACTCCAAACGTTCAGGGTCCCTCCGACACCGATCAGGAGGGGGATGCCCAGCCGGTCCCTCATCCGCTCCATCCACAGCTCCTGGCGAGGGACCCCCATCCCCACGAGGAGGATCTCGGGGCGCGCCGCACGGATCGCGGGGATCGGCTCCTCATCATCGCGGAGGTATCCGTGGTGCGTCCCCACGATGACGAGGCCGGGGAGGCGCTCCTCGAGTCGCTGCGCCGCCCGCGCCGCCACCTCGTCCCTCCCTCCGAGGAGGAAGACGCGGTGCCCCGTGACTCGCGCTCGCTCGAGGAGTGCCTCGGCGAGGTCGATCCCGCTCACCCGCTCCTTGAGCGGGGCGCCGAGGAGGCGGGATGCCCACACGATCCCTATTCCGTCCGGCGTCACGAGGTCGGCCCGGTGGTAGGCCTCGCGGAGCCCCTCGTCCTTTAGGCTCACGAGGAAGGAGACGCTGTTTGGAGTCACGACCGTGTGGCTCTCGCCGGTCGAGGCGAGGAACCCCTCGACGCGGGCGAGAGCTTCGGAGAGAGTCAGACTGTGGAAGCGAAGGCCGAAGAGGAAGACCCTCCCCGCGCTCGCCCGCGCCCAGCCCGTTCGAAGCCAGGCTTCGGCGCGCGGCCGCAGGGCATGGGCGACGATCACGAAGGGAACGACTCCCGCCGCGAGGACCCCGTGGGCCGGGGAGACGTAGATCCCGAGGACCGCCCCGAGCGCGAGCCCGCTCGCAAGGACGAGGACCGTGATGGCCGCGGCGCCCTGGGTGTACCCTCGCGCGACGAACCACTGGGGTAGCGGTCGTCCCAGCGTCGCCTGGGCGACTAGAGCCTGAGAGGTCGTCATCACGGGAAGGCTGGTGAGGAAAAGAGGCACGAGGAGTGCAACGGAGAGCGGCCCCTTCATCACCCCGCCGATCGCAAACAGGGCAAGTCCGAAGACGACCGCGCGATGAACCGACAGCGTCTCCTCCCCGCGCGCCGTCGCGACTGCCGAGACGAGGACGAGGCCAAGGAGTGCGAACGGGAGACGAAGTGCGAGGGGGTCGAGGCGCGTCTGGGGCGAGACGAGCGCGAGGAAGATGGCGTTCAGGACGAGGATGAGGTCAACTCCGTGCTGGACCGCCGGCCGCGGCACGCTCTGCCGCAGTCCCTCGCGCGAGCGGAGGAGAAGGAGGACCCACAGGGCGGTGAGAGGGATGGAGAGCCAGGTGAGGGAGAGGTAGCCGCCGCCCGGCTGCGTGAGGAACTGGACGCGGAAGCCGCAGGCGGCGGCGATGAGGGCCGCCGAGCCCCCCTGGGCCCACGGCGCCATCCCCCGTCGGGGAACGTCCAGGGAAAGAAGAAAGAGCCCGAGGGCGAGCCCAAGGATCTCGATCCGCATCCCGAGAGAGCAAAGAAGGACAAGCGGCAGGATGAGGAACGCGACCGCGCGCGACGTCCCCCGGCACCCGAGGAGGAGGAATCCTCCGGCTGTCACGGCACCCAAGACAAAAAGCATGGCCCTTCCATGCTAGCCGTGGTGTCTAGAAGCGAAAAGACCGCCGTCCAGGGAAAGGTTCCGCCCCGTCCTCTTCGGCCCGGACAGGCGTTACTTCCCGATCCAGAAGCGGCTGAAGATCCGGTACCGCCCGTCCTCGCCAAGGGAGACGGCGACGATCGGAGAGCCCTGCATCACGCCCCTTCCGGCTCGATGACCACTCGCCGCTCGTCGCCGTCCCCAATGCTGTAGGTCTTGATCCCGGGGAAGTTGGCGAGGGTGAGGTGGATCGTTCGGCGCTCGTGGGAGGGCATCGGGTTCAGGCGGATCCGCTTGTGCTCGCGCAGGGCTGACTCGGCCGCGTTCAGGGCGAAACGCATCAGCTCGGCGCGGCGACGCTTCATCGCGCCGTTCACGTCCAGGATGACCTCGCAGTCCCTTCCCGTCTTGCGCCGAAGATACGCGCGCAGGAGGTGCTCGAGCGCCGTCAGGATCGGCCGCTCCTCGGGGAGGGAGAAGAGGCTCCCGGTCAGGTTGACGTAGAGATCCTCGTAGGAGTCTCCTTCGATCTCGAAGGTCGCCTCCTCCTCCATGATGGCGAGGAGCTCCTCGAGGTACGTCCTAATCTCCGCCTTGACGTTCTCCATCGTCCGGATTGCCCTCGCCCTCTTCCGCCACGGCTTCGACCGCCGGGGCGGCACCGCCCTCGGCCTGTGCAAGCTCCCAGTTGACGAGGTACTGCTGGCCGACCTGGAAGACCGTCGTCAGGAGGTAGTAGAGCCACAGGCCCGCTGGGAAGTTCCACAAGAAGATCGCCATAAGGATGGGGAAGAGGTAGCCCATGTACTTCGCGCTCCCGCTCTCCCCGGGAGTCACCGGGGTGAGGAGCTTCTGCTGGAGGATCATCGCGAGGGTCGTAAGGACGACGAAGATGAAGTAGGGGTCGCGCAGGCTGAGGTCGGAGAGCCACAGGAACCCCGGGGAGAGGTGGATCTCCTCCGCGCAGTAGAGGATCGCCTTCCACAGGAGGACGAGAATCGGAAGCTGGACGAGCATGGGGAGGCACCCGCTCATCGGGTTCACTCCCTCCTTCTTGTAGAGCTCCATCAATTTCTGCTGCACGAGCTGCCGATCGTCCTTGAATCGCTCCTGGAGCTTCTTCAGCTTGGGCGCAAGCTTCTGCATCTTCGCCATCGAGTGGTACTGCTTGCGCATCAGGGGGTAGAGGATGACGCGCGTGACGACCGTGAACAGGATGATCGCCCAGCCGTAGTTCCCCGTGAAGCGGTAGAGGACCTGAAGGAACTGGATCACGGGGACCATCATTCGCGCTCCGGCCCCCGGCGCGTCGAGCGTGCCGAGACCGACCTTGTTCATGAGGAGGAAGCGCCGCCTTCCGCCGTAGAGGGAGAAGGAGTGCGCGCTTGTCCCCTTGGGGACGCTGAGCATCACCCCGAACTGCCGGTCCCCGGAGGGCCTCTTCTCCGAGAACGGAGCGGCCGTTGGAACGTCCCGCGTCTTCAGGAAGAAAACCACGTCGGTCGCCAGGAGGCCGAGCCCGTCGAACGTGTCGTACGAGTCCGCGGAGAGGACGTTCTCCGTCGTTTTCCCGTCGAACTGGAAGACGAGGCCGGGCCCCTTCCCCTTGGGGGTGTAGCTCCCCAGGGTCATCCGCAGGGGGACCGGGAGGTCTTGGCCGGTGGGATTGTCGATCACAAGGTCAAGGCCGATCGTGTAGTAGGGGTCGTTTGTGATCGTGAACCGCTTGGTGACTGCGAGCGGTCCGACGCGCCCGGTGAACTCAACGAGGCAGGCGTCAGGGGCCGTCCTCTCGAAACGGGAGAGTGTAAAGGAAACGTCCATCCCCTCCGCGCTCAGGGCGAAGGGGAAGATCGTCTGCTCGCCGTAGGTCCTCCTCGCGACGTAGGTCTTGAGCGGGAATGAGAACTTGAGCTGGGTGAGAGACTTGAGCATCGGCCGATCCTCTCGCAGGACCGGGGTCGAAGGATCGAGCTTGTTGGGATTTATCTCCACAAGTTCCGTCCCCGTCCCGGGGACGAGCTCCGTCATGCGGATGCCGTAGGTTTCGTAGTAGAGGAAGAGGCTGCGCAGCTCCCCCGCCTTCTCGGAGAAGACGTAGCTTGCGAGCGCAGTGACGACCTCGACCTCGCCCTTTGCTTCCCGGCGATAGAGTCGCGGAAGGTCCTCCTCTCCCGCCCACCCCAGGCTCCCGCTGACCAAAAGAAAGAACGCGACAATCGCTAGGTAGAATCGGCCTCTGCGCACAACGACCTCCTTGGGATAGGGTATCCTCCATCGAAGCCCTTTGCAAACCGCGTTGATCGCGGTCTTTGATTCCTGTACACTCCATGGCGTCGATGTTTACGGGGATCGTTCAGGGGCTCGGTGTCCTGCGCGAGAGGGGTGCGGCGGCCCTGCGCGTGGACGTCCCCCCCCTCCTCAGGGAGAGGCTACGAGAAGGAGCGAGCATCGCGGTGAACGGAGTCTGTCTCACGGTCGTGAAACTCGCGGAGGGGGCCTTCCTCGCCGATCTCTCGCGCGAGACGGCCTCCCGCACCACCCTCGGCTCGCTCAAGGGCGGAAGGCAGGTGAACCTCGAGCTCCCTGTGCCGCCGGAAGGCCTCCTCGACGGCCACATCGTCCTTGGCCACGTGGACGCGATCGGCCGCGTGAAGGCGATCGCCCGCGAGGAGGAGGGGTGGCGGTTCGTCTTCTCCTACCCCTCCGAACACGCCCGCTACGTCGTCGAGAAGGGCTCCGTCGCCGTGGACGGGATCAGCCTCACCCCGTTCGCCACGACGGGGAGCACCTTCTCCTGCGCCGTCGTCCCGCGCACCTTCGCCGCGACCAACCTCCAAGAGCGGAGCGTGGGCGACCCGGTGAACCTCGAGTTCGACATCCTGGGAAAGTACGTGGAAGGGATGGTGCGCCATGCTCACTCCCACTGAAGAGGCGATCGAGCGGTTCCGCGCGGGCGAGATGCTCATCCTCGTCGACGACGAGAACCGGGAGAACGAAGGGGACCTCGTCGCCGCGGCCGAGCACGTCACGGCCGAGACGATCAACTTCATGTCCAAGTACGGCCGCGGCCTCGTCTGCATGCCGCTCTCCACCGAGCGGGCCCGCGCCCTCAACCTTGTGCCGATGACCTCGGAGAACAGCGCCCTGCACGGGACGTGCTTCTCCGTCTCCGTCGACGCCCGCGACGGGATCTCGACTGGGATCTCGGCCTCCGACCGCGCCCGTACCGTGCAGGTCCTGATCGACGAGGCGACCCGGCCGGAGGATCTCGCGCGGCCCGGCCACCTCTTCCCCTTGATCGCCCGCGAGGGAGGTGTCCTGAAGCGGGCGGGTCACACCGAGGCCGCGGTCGACCTCGCGCGCCTCGTCGGCCTGAAGTCGGCCGCCGTGATCTGCGAGGTCTTAAACGACGACGGGACGATGGCGCGCCTCCCCCAGCTTGCGGCGTTCGCCAAAGAGCACGGCCTCGTCATCACGACGATCGCCGACCTGATCGCCTACCGGAAGCGCCACGAGCGCCTGATCGAGCGGGTCGCCGTCGCCGACCTCCCCACGCGCTTGGGGGACTTCAAGATCTACAGCTACGCAAGCCCCCTCGACAACACGGAGCACGTCGCGCTCGTGCGCGGGGAGGTCGACAAGAGGGAGAACGTCCTCGTGCGCGTTCACTCCGAGTGTCTGACCGGGGACGTCTTCGAGTCGCTCCGCTGCGACTGCGGGGAGCAGCTCCGCCGCGCGCTGGAGATGATCGCGCGCGAGGGGTGTGGGGTCCTTGTCTACATGCGCCAAGAGGGGCGGGGGATCGGCCTCAAGAACAAGGTCTGCGCCTATCACCTCCAGGACGAAGGGTTGGACACGGTGGAGGCGAACGAGCGCCTCGGCTTCGGGGCCGACCTGCGCGACTACGGGATCGGCGCCCAGATCCTCTGTGACCTCGGGCTCTCCACGATCCGCCTCCTCACCAACAACCCAAAGAAAGTGATCGGCCTCTCCGGCTACGGCCTTACGATCACGGAAGAGGTCCCGATCGAGATCGCCCCCAACGAGCACAACCGCCGCTACCTCCAGACGAAGAAGGAGAAGCTCGGCCACCGGCTCACGACCGTTTGAGGAAGGAGGAGAGAATGGGAAGGACGTACGAGGGGAGGCTCGACGGCAGCGGCCTGCGGGTCGGAATCGTCGTCAGCCGGTTCAATGACCTGATCACGGAGCGGCTCCTCGATGGTGCCCTCGACCGACTGCGCCGGTCGAACGTCCCCGAGGAGACGACGGATGTTTGCTGGGTCCCGGGCGCGTTCGAGGTCCCCAAGGCGGCAAAACGGCTCGCCGAGAGCGGCCGCTACGACGGGGTGATCGCCCTCGCCGCGGTGATCCGCGGGGCGACCCCGCACTTCGAGTACCTGGCGAACGAGGTCACCAAGGGCCTGGCCAAGGTGAACCTCGAGGTCGACATCCCCGTCTCCTTCGGCGTGATCACGGCCGACACGATCGACCAAGCGATCGAGCGGGCGGGGACGAAGCACGGAAACAAGGGGGCCCAGGCCGCGGAGAGCCTGATCGAGATGGCGAACCTCCTCAAGGAGGTTGAGTGACGTACGAGACCGTCCGCGGGATGCGCGACATCCTTCCCGAGGAGGTCGGCTACTGGACTCTGCTCGAGGCGAAGGTGCGCGAGGTCGCGCGCCTGTACAACTACCGCGAGATCCGTCCCCCGATCGTCGAGTACACGGAGCTCTTCTCCCGCGGGATCGGGGAGGCGACCGACGTCGTGGGAAAGGAAATGTTCACCTTCCCCGACAAGAAGGGCCGGAGCCTGACCCTGCGGCCGGAGGCGACGGCCTCGGTCGCCCGCGCCTACCTTGAACACGGCCTTGCCGCAAAAGAGCCGTTCCAGAAGCTCTTCTACATCGGCCCGATGTTCCGCTACGAGAAGCCCCAGAAGGGACGGAGCCGCCAGTTTCACCAGTACGGGATCGAGGCGATCGGCTCGCTCGACCCCTCGCTCGACGTCGAGGTGATCGACGTCGCGTGGACCCTGATGGACTCCCTCGGCCTCTCCCGCCTCTCCCTGCGCCTCAACTCGATCGGCTGCGCCGAGGACCGCATCCGCTACCGCGAGGCCCTGCGGCGCCACTTCGCAGGGAGGATCGCCTCGATGTGTCCCGACTGCCCGAGGCGATATGAGGAGAACCCCCTTCGCATCCTCGACTGCAAGGAGGACCGCTGCCAGCCCCACATCGCGGAGGCACCGGGGAGCGCCGACCACCTCTGCCCCGACTGCTCGAGGCACTTCGCCGCGGTCCGCGCGCTCCTCGAGGAGGCGGGCCTCTCCTACCGGATCGATGGCCGCCTCGTGCGGGGGCTTGACTACTACACGCGCACGGTCTTCGAGCTCGTCTCGGAGGACCTGGGAGCCCAGGACGCCCTCCTCGGCGGCGGCCGCTACGACGACCTCGTCGAGATGCTCGGCGGCCCGCCGACGCCCGGGGTCGGCTTCGCCGGCGGGATGGACCGCCTGACCCTTGTCCTCGCCGAGCGAACGGTGAACCCGCCCCTCGACGGCCGCCTCGACCTCTTCCTCGTCGCGCTCGGAGAGGAGGGGCGGGCCTTCGCCCTCGAGCTCGCGCGGGCCCTCCGCCACCACGGGGTCTCGGTCGACCTCGACTACCGCGGGAGGCCCCTGCGCAAGCAGATGGCCTACGCCGACGCGCTCAGGGCGCGGGCGGTCCTCGTCCTCGGCGAGAACGAATGGAAGACGAAGGCCGGCCGCCTCAAGGAGATGGACACCGGCGCGGAGCACCCAGTCGCCCTCACGCCGGAGGGGATCGCCTGCGCAATTCCAAGGAGGAAGTGATGGAACTCAAGCTCATCCCCATCGAGAAGCCGGAGAACGTGAACCTCGTCCTGGGTCAATCCCACTTCATCAAGACGGTCGAGGACCTGCACGAAGCCCTTGTGAACGCGGTCCCGGGGATCAAGTTTGGCCTTGCCTTCTGCGAGGCCTCGCTGCCGGCCCTCGTCCGCCGCTCGGGAACCGACCCGAAGCTCGTCGATCTCGCCGTGAAGAACGTCCGCGCGATCGGCGCCGGCCACGCCTTCCTCGTTCTCCTCGAGGGCTCCTACCCGATCAACGTCCTAAACGCCGTCAAGGCCGTCCCCGAGGTTTGCGCGATCTACTGTGCCACGGCGAATCCCGTCCAGGTCGTCGTCGCCGAGAGCAAAGAGGGCCGCGGGATCCTCGGCGTGATCGACGGGATCTCGCCCAAGGGTGTCGAAACGGATGCCGACGTCACGACGAGGAAGGACTTCCTCCGAAAGATCGGGTACAAGCTCTAGGTCGAGCGGACGATGCCTGAACGCGGGCAGAGGGTCTGGAATTGGATCTTCCGGGTCACGCGCTACCACGCGTTCGTCATCCTCGGAGTCACAGCGCTCCTCGCCGGCCTCTCCCTCTACTACACGCGGAACGTCCCGCTACGAAGCACGTTCTTCGACCTTCTTCCCCAGAACGACCCCCTGATCGCCGCCTACGAGGAGAACGAGGCCTACCTCGCCCAGACGGACACGGTCGTCCTCCTCCTCACCCTCCGCAGCCCGGAGGATAAGCCGGAAGAGGAGAGGAAGCGCGCCCTCCTCCTCGCGGCCGAGGAGATCGCCTCCCTCGTCCGCCGCGACCCGGAGATCCGCGAGGTGACCTACCTCCTCTCCCCCTCCCCGGAGATCCCAGACCAATACCTCCTCCTCTATCGGCTCGACCCGGGGAGACTCGCGCGGATCGAGTCGAGCGTCGCCCTCGCCGGATCGGCGCTCGCCGGGCGAAAGATCGATCTTCCGCCTGGATCGGACCTCGCCTCGGCCTACCGCGAGGCGACCGCCCGCGTGAGCGGCGCGCTCGAGGCGGGATTCTCCGAGATCTCACTCGCAGACGGGTCCGGCACCTCTCTTAGCAGCCTCATCGCCCTGAACACCGCCGTCCTCCAGGCCCTTTCCGCCCTCGACACCCTCCCGGAGATCACGACCGCGGTCCGCGACCTCGCTGACATCTTCGCCCCGGCCGAACAGGTCCCTCGCGAGCCCGAGGCGTTCTTCTCCCGCGACAAGACGCGCCTCCTCATCTCCGCCTTGCCGCGCCTCCCACCACAGACTGGGGTCGACTACTGCAAGAAGGTCCTAAAAAGCGTCGAGGACGCGATCTCTAGCGTGGGCCTCGACCGCCTCGACGTCTCGGTCGGGATCACCGGGAGCTACGCCTTCACGGCCGAGACAAACGACGTCATCAACACGGACATGCAGAAGACAGAGGTCATCACCTCGATCGGGGTCTTCCTCGTCTTCCTCATCTCGTTTGGATCGTTCCTCTACAGCCTGATCGCCGCGATTCCACTCTCGGTCGCGCTCCTCCTCACGACCGTCTGGACGAAGGCGGCCCTCGGCGGGTTCAACCTGATCACGACCTTTGTCCCGGCCCTCATCCTCGGGCTGGGCGACGACTTCGCGATCCACCTCATCTCCCGCTACGTCGAGGAGCGCAAGGCGGGGGCGCCGTTCAACCGCGCCCTCTTCACCGCCCTCTGGCGGAAGGGAACGGCGATCCTCGTCGGCTCGCTCGCGATCGTCCTCGTCTTCCTCGGCCTCCTCACGGCGCGCTCCCGCGCCCTGTTTGAGCTTGGCGCCATCTCGAGTGTCGGAGTCTTCCTCGCCTTCCTCGCCGCGATCGTCCTCATCCCCTCCCTCCTCACCGCACACCACCTCCTCTTCCACCGAAAGAGGGAGCGGGAGAGGTTCCCCGATTACGCCCCGCGCTTCGCCGGGTTCTTCCGCTTCACGACCCGCCGCTCCCGCGGGATCGTGGCCGCGGTGATCGCCCTCACGGCCGTCGCTGCGCTCCTCGCGACGAAGACGCATTTCCAGTTCTCGAGCACCGACCTCACCCCCCAAGTCAAGTCCCAGAAGACCCTCAATGAGATCGTGACCGCGTTTGACCTCGGCGGCACGACTCAACTGGGGACCTACTTCCTCTTCTTCGCGAAGACGGAGGTGGACCTCGTCGCCACGGCGGAGAGGCTCAAGGAAAACCCGCTCGTGCTCAAGGTCGACTCGGCCCAGCGCCTCCTCCCGCCAAACCTCGCCGATCAGCAGAAGACCCTGAAGTCGCTCGACATCGCGGCCTACGCGGACGACCTTGACTTCTTCGACCGGTCGCTCGCCGCGCGGCAGAACGTTCTCACCGAGATCCGGACCCTGGAGATCCAGTCGTCGCTCATCGAGTACGCGGCGACCCTGAACGGCGAGATCGGCCTTGGGCGGGACGTCCGCACCCTCGAAGGGCAACTCCGAAAGATCCAAGAAGCCCTGCGCACGATCCCGGTCGACGAGGCGCGCAGGAGCGTCCTGGAACTCGAGGAGGCGCTGCGCTCTCTCGATCTGCGGCTCGCCGAGGTCCGTGAGCTTCCGCCCGTGGAGACCCTTCTCCGCGACATCCTCCGAAGCTACCCCACCGAGATCTCGAGCCAGTTCCTCACCCCGGACGGCCGCTACATCATCCGCGCTCAGATGAGCCCGGCCCTCTTTCAAGGGTCGAACCTGAAGGACTTCGACCGCTTCGCCGCGTCGTTCTCCGACGACTACTTCGGAATGCCGCTCGTGATCCGAGACCTCGAGCGGGCGATGAAGCAGGACTTCTTCCTCTCCACTCTCCTTGCGGTCGTCTTCATCGCGTTCATCGTCTGGCGGACCTTCCGGGGCCTTCGCCGGACGCTCCTCGCCCTGTCGCCGCTCGTCCTCTCCTACGCCTGGATGCTCGGCGGGATGAGGCTCCTCGGGATCGACTTCAACTTCATCAACATCACGATCTCGCCTCTTCTCGTCGGACTCGGGGTCGAAAGCGGGGTGATGCTCCTCGCCCGCTACGACGAGGAGCGCGGCCTTGCCCCGGCGGGGGCGATCGAGCGCGCCGGCCAGACGACGATCGTCGCCATCCTGACCTCGCTCTTCACGACGATGCTCGTCTTCGCCACCCTCCTCCTCGCCCGCACCCCGGGGCTACGGTACCTGGGGATCTGCGCCGTCATGGGACTGGGGTTCTCGCTCTTCGCGAGCCTCGTCTTCCTCCCCGCCGCGCTATCGCTGCGCCGCAAGGGACCCGGCGCGTGAGGACATCCCTCGGGTCTCCGGAGCATCCTGCACGACGACCAAGCCGGTCGCGGTCGTCGCCGCAAGGGCTTTCTGCGAAGAGAGATCGGGTAGAGGCTGTAGCGGACTCTTCATCCTTTCGAGTAGACGACGGAGTCGGGAGCGGGGTTGTGGCCCTAGAGTCACCTCTTGACTTTCAAGTCAAGATCTGACCCTGCCGCTCTCCCAGCCCTCCGCCGCCGCCACACAGCCGTCAGCAGGCGCAACCGTACACGCACGAAGCTTCCCGGGCAAGCGCAGAAGGCCTGCTGAACGGTGTGGCGACGGCGACAGAGGCGGATCCAGGCGGGAGCGCGCCGCACTCGGGTGGAGCGCGTCATTAGGCGGGCGGCGGAGTCGCCCGCCACCGGGATGTCGGGAAGAAGGATCTCATACCGATTGCCCTGACCCTTCCTCCGTCGGCAATCGGCCTCTTGGCTGACTACTTCCCGGCCGCGGCAGCGAGCTTGGCGCCGAGCGCCTTCAGGTCGGCGATCGCCTGGCCTTCAGGCTTCCCCGTGACGAGCGCGACGGGGGCGATCCGCTTCAACTTGAACGCCTTGGCCAGGGATTCGATGCTCTGGCCTGCCTTCCCTCCTCCGCCGTGCGTGACAAACGCGGCGTAGGGCTTGTCCGTCACTTCGCCCTGCGTCGGGTAGTAGGCCCGATCGAGGAAGTCCTTCAGCCCGCCGCCCATGTAGCTGAA
>CAYHEK010000034.1:0-15656 GCA_964355545.1 uncultured Thermotogae bacterium
CCGTGGGAGAAGTGGGGCGGCTCGGCTCGCCGAGCCGCCGCTCGATCGGACACGGGTACCTCGCCGAAGGGGCCCTGCAGGCGGTCCTCCCGACCGAGGAGGAGTTCCCCTACACGATCCGCATCGTGTCCGAGATCCTGGAGTCGAACGGCTCCTCGTCCATGGCCACCGTGTGCAGCGCGTCCCTCGCGATGATGGACGCGGGCGTCCCGATCCGCAAGCCGGTAGCCGGCGTGGCCATGGGGATGATCGAGGATGAGGTCTCCAGTCGGCACGTGATCCTGACCGACATCCTCGGGACCGAGGATCACTACGGCGACATGGACTTCAAGGTAGCCGGGACGAAGGACGGGGTCACCGCCTTCCAGCTCGACGTCAAGGTGGGTGGGGTCGATCGCGAGACGCTGCGCGAGGCCCTCGAGCAGGCGCGGCGCGCTCGCCTTTCGATCCTCGCCGAGATGGCGCGTGTCCTCCCCGCCCCGCGCGATCACCTCTCCCCGTACGCCCCGCTCCTTGAGACGATGACCATCCCGGTCGACAAGATCGGCCTCGTCATCGGTCCGGGCGGACGGATGATCCGCAAGATCATCGAGGAGACCGGGACCGAGATTGACATCGAGGACGACGGGCAAGTGAAGATCGCCGGGACGGAGGCCGAGGCCGTCCTCGAGGCAAAGAAGTGGATCGAGGACCTCACCTCGGAGCTCGAGGTGGGGACCGTCATGAAGACAAGAGTCACCCGCATCGTCGACTTCGGCGCCTTCGTGGAACTGAAGAGCGGCGCCGAGGGGCTCGTCCACGTCTCGAACCTCGGTCAAGGCTACGTGGAGAACGTGCGTGACGTCGTCAAGCCGGGGGATGAGATCACGATCGAGGTGATCGGGGTCGACAAGATGGGCCGGCCCGACCTCCGCCGCGTCCCCCCCGAGGGAGAAGAGCAAGAGGCGCCGCGCCAGGGCCAGGACCGCCGCGGCGGCCGGCGCGAGTCCGGAAGGCGCGGGGGAGGGCCGAGGCCCGAGCAGCCGGCGAAGCCGGCCCCACGGATCGAGGTCGGAGACATCATCGAAGGGACGGTCTCCAACACCACCGACTACGGGGCGTTCGTCGACCTCGGTGGGAACGTCACCGGCCTCGTCCACATCTCCGCCCTGTCCGACGACTACGTCAAACGCGTGGAGGACGTCGTGAAACCGGGGGACCGGATCACGGTCGAGGTGCTGCAGATCGACGGCGGCCGCTACAAGCTGCGCCGCGTCGTCCCCGCCGGGGAGAAGAAGAAGGCGCCGCACTTCGAGGACCGGTGGTGACCGAGCGCCTCTACGACGGGGCCTCCCGCATCACCCTGGAGAACGGCCTGCGGATCCTGGCGGAGGAGGTCACAACCTCGCGCTCGGTGAGCCTGGGGATCTGGGTCAGGGCGGGTAGCCGCGACGACCCAGATCGCCGCCCCGGCCTGACCCACTTCTTGGAGCACCTCCTGTTCAAGGGGACGACGAGCCGCGACGCGATCGCGATCTCGCGCGCGATCGATGGCGTCGGCGGGCACCTGAATGGCGCGACCGGGAAGGAGATCACCTTCTTCTACGCCGACGTCCCGGCGGACGGGGTCCTCGTCGCCCTGGACGTCCTGGCCGACCTCGTGCAGCACCCGGCGTTCGGAAGAGAGGAGCTCGAGCGCGAGAGGGGGGTCGTCCTCGAGGAGCTGCGCGGTCACGACGACGACCCGGAGCAGTACGCACACGACCTCTTTGCCGCCGGCCTGTGGGAGGATGGCCACCCCCTCTCCCGGCCGGTCCTCGGCGAGCGGCGGACGATCGAGGAGACGACGGCGGACGAGCTCGCCGCTCACCATCGCCGCCTCTACCAGCCGAGGAACCTCGTCCTCGTCGCCTGCGGCGCCGTGCGCGCCGGCCCAGTCGTCGAAGCGGCGGCGCGCCTCTTCGACACAGGGTCTGGCTCGTTTACACTTTCGCCGCGGAACCCTCCGCGGATGCGGAGCGGGCGCTCCGTGCACGACCGCGACACCGGCCAGACCCACCTCTACCTCGGCCTCCCCGGGATCCGCGCCTGCGACCCCGGTCGGCTCGCCCTCGAGGTCCTGGACGCGGTCCTCGGAGAAGGTCCGGGCTCGCGCCTTTTCCGCCTCATCCGCGAGGAGCGCGGGCTCGCCTACACGGTCTCAAGCTTCAGCACGTACCACTCCGACGCCGGCTGCTTCACGATCTACGCCGGCGTCGCCCCGGAGAACCTCGAGGAGACGAGCAACGTCATCCTCGCCGAGCTCGCTCACCTTCGTGACGAGGGGGCCTCATGCGAGGAGCTCGCGCTCGCCAAGGCGAAGCTGCGCGGGACCCTCATCCTGAGCCTTGAGTCGAACTCCGACCGCATGGGGCGGCTCGGGAGCGCCGCCATCATCGAGCGGGAGATCCTCTCCCCCGAGGACCTGATCGCCCGCGTGGAGGCGATCGGCCAAGAGGACGTCGCCCGCGCGATCGAACGCTCGATCCGGCTCGACTCCTTGAACCTTGCCGCGATCGGCCCGCGGCCGGGAGCCACGGCGGGAAGCGTTCGAGCGGGCTAGGATCGCCCGGCCGCGAGCATCACGCGCGGCCCGCACGCAAGCTTCGACTGCGTACAAGTGGCTCGACTACCGCGCGTTGGCAGAGGCCCTTCTCTCGTCGCGGGGAACGTCGGGGTCAGGTCTTTCCTTGATGCATTCTGGAAGGCAACGGCACGCCATCGGGATCAGGAGAGAAGCCTCTGATGACAGGGGCTGGGGATCCGGGCTTCGGGCCAAGTCAGTCAGATCCCGCCTTGGCCTGCCTCGAGTCTCGTTCCGCGGCCGAGACAGCAGACGCTTGCAGATCGAACATCGAATGTTCAATCTGCATCGGCGCGGAAAGCCAAAGCGCGGCCTCGTCTACTTCTTCCCCAAGAGGTTCTTCATGTGCGGAATCAGCCCGCCGTCGTTGAGGATGGCGAGGACTTCCTTGGGCAGGGCGGGGAAGGGGTACTCCTTCCCCTTGTGCACGACGCCCCCGCGCTCGCGAGTCGATCGCGATCGTCGCCTCACCCTCTCTTGTCCTCTTGTTCCGTCGCCTTGCCGTTCTTCGTCGACCAGGAGGCGACGAGCCTGCTGCACAGCTCGGCCGTCCAGTCGTGGTGCGTGGCGGCGCGAACGGATACCCCCTGGTTCACGTAGCCCTTGTACTCCTCGACCGCGTCCCCGTCCTCGTTGTAGCGCACACCCGTCATCAGGAGGACGGGTGTGTACGGAGGGACTCCCAAGAGCTTAGCGAGGTCGCGCTCCACGAGTTCGGTCGCCTCGACCCCCCACTCGGAGTAGCGGATGTGGCACTGGTACCGTTCCTGAAGTGCGGTGAGGAGGCTCTCGGCGACGCAGGGGTCGTCGGAGAGCCCAGGGAAGCGCGCTTCCGGGAGACGGGAGTCGATGGCGAGCACCGGTGAATCGCGGAAGGTGAAGAGGCGGCGGATGAAGAGGACGGGAGCCTTCGGTTCAAGCTGGAGGTGCTCGGCCGTCTCTTCGCTTGCGGGCTCGACCTGGCGCTGGATCACGGTGGACACAAGTTCGGACTCGGGGTGCAAGAGATCGGAGAGAGTCAGACGTGGGCTCAGGTAGGTGAGCATTCGACCCGGCGAGCGGTGCACGAACGAGCCTTGACCGGGCCTGCGGATGAGCCAACCTATGGTCACGAGTTCCTCCACGGCCTTGTTCGCGGTGGGGCGGCTGACGCCGAAGGCCGTGGCGAGGATGTCTTCGGACGGGAACGGATCGTCCGCGTGGAGACCTCCGGCGCGAATGAAGCGCGCGAGGACCCGGGATAGCTGGTGATAGCGAGGGAGGGAGGCATCCTCGTCCACGGTGAGGTCGAGCTTTGAGATGAAGTCAAGGAGCAGCCTGTCGGCTACGTCTCGCGTGATCATGTTAGATCGACCTTGTGATCGCCTTCCTGCGTCGGTTTTCCGCACTCAGATGCCATGAATGAACCTCCTATGAAGTTCATCGCCGAGAACAGAGAAACTCACCACCGCAACAAAGATAGCCAATCCGGGGAAGATCGACAACCACCAGCTCGTCATCATGTAGAGGCGTCCGTCCGAGACGAGGGTCCCCCACTCCGGGGTCGGCGGCTGAGCCCCGAGGCCGACAAACCCGAGGGTCGCCGCCTCCAGGATGATGTAGCCGATGTCGGTCGTCGCGCGCGCGAAGATGGGACCAAAGCAGTTGGGGAGGATGTGCCGGAACATGATGCGTACGTCGCTCATCCCTAGGGCGGTCGCCGCCTCCACGTACTCCTGCTCGCGCACGCTCAGGACCTGGCCGCGGAAGAGGCGCGCGTAGGGGGTCCACCACACGGCAGAAAGCGCGATGATGGCGTTGTTCACTCCTGGCCCGAGGGAGGCGGCGATCGCCATCGCGAGGATGAGGAACGGGAAGGCGAAGAAGATGTCGGTCGTGCGCATCAAGACCGAGTCGATCCAGCCGCCGTAGAAGCCGGCGACGGCCCCGATGGTCCCGCCGACCGCCACGGCGACCCCCAGGACGGAGAAGCCGATGCGGAGGGAGATGCGCGAGCCGTGGAGGATCCGGCTGAGGAGGTCCCGTCCGAAGGAGTCTGAGCCAAAGACGTGCTTGTGCGTGGGCGGGGAGAACCGGTCGGCGAAGTTGATCTCGAGAGGATCGTAGGGCGCGATGAGGGGGGCGAAGATGGCGATGAGCACGATCGCGCCACAGACGATGAGCCCAGCGACGAGGAGCGGCTCACGCCTCTTCTTTGTCGGTTGGCTCGCGTGGCGCACGTTCGGTCTCCTTTCGTTAGTAGCGGATCCTCGGGTTGAGGAAGGTGTACGAGATGTCGACGAGGAGGTTGATCAGCACGAAGAGGACCGTCATGATGACGGTCGTCGCCATGATCGGCATGTAGTCGAGGGCGAGGATTGACCTGATGGCGTACAGCCCGATCCCCGGCCAGGTGAAGACGAACTCGACCACGAACACGGCCCCCCCGAGGAGCCAACCGAGGTGCAGCCCAAGCTCCGTGACGATCGGCACGAGGGAGTTTCGGAGGGCGTGCCGCAGAACCACTCGGGCCTCGGAAAGCCCTTTCGAGCGGGCGGTGCGAACGTAGTCCAGTTGCAGCTCCTGGAGGAGAGAAGCGCGTGTCATGCGGACGACGATGGAGAGCCGCCCAGCCACGAGGGCGATGACCGGCATGGCCATGTGGGCGAGGACGTCCGGAACAGCGCGGAAGCTTCCGGTGAGGAGGCTGTCCAAGAGGTAGAAGTGAGTGGGGTGTGAGGCGATCAGGACTTCCGAGCTGATGCGGCCCAGGGGGGGGAACCAGTTGAGCTTGAAGAAGAAGATGAACTGGAGGACGAGGGCGAGCCAGAAGCCCGGGAGGGCCGTCGCGCCGACGGACACGGTCCGGATCGCGAGGTCCACGCTCTTACGGGCCGTCGCCGTGACGACGCCGAGCGGGATCCCCACCGCGGCGAGGAGGATCATCGTCACGAGGGCGAGCTCCGCCGTGGCGGGGAAGTAGCGCAGGATGTCCTTGAGGACCGGCTGGCGGGTGCGCATGGAGACCCCGAAGTCGCCGCGGACGACCCCCTTGAGATAGAGGGCGTACTGGACGTAGAGCGGCTTGTCGAGGCCCATGTTCTTGCGGAGCTGCTCGACCTGCTCCGGCCCGGCGCGCAGGCCGGCCGCAAGCTGGGCGGGGTCGGCCGGGATCACGTGTGTGATGACGAACGTGATGAGGGTGACGCCGAGGGCGATCGGGATGAGGAAGAGGATCCGTCCAGCGATGAATCGAGTCATGACGGGCTCTATTCTATAGAGCGCTGGGGGAGGTCAACCTCCCCCAGCACTCAATTTCGCGACGTGAGTTCGCGCACGCGTGGGCTACGGGAGCTCCTTGTACATGTTGTAGAACGGCGTGTAGAAGACGAGGGTGGGCGAGAACTGGAACGCCTTTACGGCCGATCGCATGGCGCGGACGTTGTAGTCGCTCAGCGTGAAGATGGCGGGACAGCCGGCGACGATGATCTGCTGAGCGGTCCTGTAGAGAGAGTTCCGCAGTCCATCGTCCAGCGTGACCTTGGCCTGATCCAGGAGCGCGTCGAGGGCCTTGCCCCCTTCGGTGGACGAGAAGAAGGACCAGTTGTAGGTCCCGCCCGTCTTCCAATAGAGCTCGAAGTGCTTGTCGGGGACGGGGTCGTTCGCGTAGACGGTCGAGACCATCGCCAGGTTGTTCGCCTTGGCGGGGTCCTGGCTCATGTTGAGGAACGTGGCCCACGCGATCTGGACCACGTTCAGCTTGACCCCCAGGGTGGCCAAGGCGGCCTGGAGGAGCTGTCCGCACTCGATCTCGAAGGTCAGGTTCTGGACGACTCCCACGGTCAGCTCGAGGTTTCCTCCGCCGGGATAGCCGGCATCCGCCAGGAGCTCGCGCGCCTTGGCGAGGTTCATCGTGTATTGGAGGAGCGAATCGTCGTGGGCAGGGTTCGTCGCGTTGAGCGGACCTTGCAGTTGGACAGCCTTCCCCTGGCGGAGCTGGTTCACCGCGGCGGCGTAGTCGAAGGCATACGCGATCGCCTGGCGGACGCGGATGTCGGCCGTCGGGCCGCGTAGGCAGTTCATGGTGATGTACCAGCCCTGCAGGAGTTGGCCGTCGTAGACCTTGATCTTCGGATTGGCGCGGTAGCCCGGGAGGTCCTCCGTCTGTGGTTCATCGATCAGGTCGACCTGGCCGGCTTCCAGGAGCATGCGCTGGGTGGCGAGCTCGGGGACGTTCTTGACGACGATGTAATCCAGATGCTTCCCTGCCCAACCGCCCCAATACCCGTCGAACCGTTTCAGGGAGAGCTCACTCGCCGGCTCCCAGTACTCGAGCGTGTACGGGCCGGTCCCGTCGATGTGCTCGTGGAACCAAGCGGCCGCCCAGTCTCCGGCCTTCTCGTGATCCGCGATCCCCTTGGGGCTGATCATGTAGATCTCGACGAGGGAGTAGATGAATCCCGGGGAGGGCTTCTTCACATAGATCTTCACCGTCTGGGTGCCGACGGCCTCGATCTTGTCAAAGACGCCGCTGATGAGGTACGCGGCTCCGAGGTTCATCGTCACGATGCGCTCGAAGTTCTTGACGACGGCAGCAGCGTCGAGAAGCGAGCCATCATGAAACTGAACGCCATTCCTGAGCGTGAACGTGTACACGAGGCCGTCCACGGAGACGTCCCACGACGTGGCGAGGCACGGCTCGAGCTCCGACGTCCCGACCGTGTAGGCCACGAGGCCGTCGTAGCAGGGACGGAGAAATTCCAGGGTACCGTCGACGTTGACGTGGGGGTCCAGTGTGGTCATGGGCTCGCGGCAGGTATCGACTAAGGTCCCAGGGTCCGCCGCGTCTTTGGCCGCGTAACTCGCCAGTCCAACGCAACAAAGCAAAAAAGAAAGAATCGAAACCAACACCCATCGATTCATGTGCATTACCTCCTTGTTCGGCAATGAACTCACTTCCACTATTCGCGGTCAGCGCCGAGTTTGGTTCTGTTCTTCTTTTCGTTCCGCCACCACCTCCTCGGGTAAACACCCATAGCGCTGTCATGTTAGCTTGACAGGTACGCACCCCAGCATTATAGTTGGTCGCGCACTTGAGTCAAGACTGGAGGCCGCGAAGCGGGGGAAAGGGGAGTCGATTCACAGGGAGGGGCAGATGCTCGGCACCGATTGTCGACTGTATGACGTGGATTGGGAAAGCTTGACGGCTCAGAACATCGGCCGGACGAAGGCGGGCCTGCGCGAGAGGAAAGTCGATGCGCTGCTCGCCGGCACGATAGAGAACTGGCGGTATCTCACGGGACTCCCCACGAACTTCACGTTCGCCTACGCCGCAGTGAACTATGCGTTGCTCGTGCAAGAGAGTCCCCTCCCGCGCGTGCTCGCGCTCGACTACGTGAAGGACCCGATGGAGAGGCTGGCGAGTCAGTACCGGCCGATCATCCCGCTCCCCTTTCACGGAACGCGGGAGGCGCGACAGCCGATGGACGCGGGCGTCTGGCCGAAGATCATCGCCGATCTCTGCCGCTCCATGGGGGTAGATCGGGGAACGATCGCGCTCGACCCGGGGATTCCCTTTGGGATCAAGGACGCCTTGGTGAAAGAGCTTCCCAAGGTTCGCTTTCTGAACGGGGGGGAGATCCTGCGCGACGCGCGCTTGATCAAGAACGATCAGGAGCTCGTCGCGATCCGGAATGCCTGTCGAATCGCCGAGATCGGGATGCGGGCCGGCCTGAACGAGATCCGAGTGGGGGCGATCGAACGGGAGGTGGCGGCGGTCATCGAGCGGGCTTTGCGCGAGAACGGCGCGGAGAACTCTCTCTCCGTGCCGTTCGTCCTCTCAGGGGATCACCCGCTCTTGGGATACGCCTATCCCTCCGACAAGCCCTTCCGAAACGGAGAGCTTGCCATCGTGGACGTGGGCTGTGCCTTCGGGGGGTATTACTCCGATTACTGCCGCACGGTCTATCTAGGACCCCCGGACGAAGCAGTTGAGAAGGCATACGAGGCACTCCTTGAGGCGATCGAGCGAGGGATCGACGCCTGTCGGCCGGGGAGGACGAACGTCGATGTCTTTAACGCGATGAACGGGGCGCTCCGCGAAGCGACGGGCGGTCGGCACGACCTGGGATGGTTCGGAGGACACGCGTGCGGCCTGGGGATCAACGAGGCGCCCATGATCGGCTCACAAGAGAAGGTCGATCGGTATGAGCTCGTGCCGGGGATGTACCTGTGCATCGAACCGGGGATCCATCTCCCCGGCAAGGGCCTTCTGTGCGTGGAAGAGGGGGTCATCGTGACCGAGGGCGCCCCCGAGGTTATCACGACGTCCTCGCGCGAGTTTTCGTCCTTCTGATTCTCAAGGACGAGTTCAAGGAGGAATCGATGCAGGTCACGACCGGGATCTCTCCGAACATCGACTGGAAGAGGCTGACGGAGCTGAACGTGGCGCGGACCCAACGCTTGATGGAAGGGGGGGGGATCGACGCCGTGCTCGTCGCGACGATCGACAACTGGCGCTACTTGACGGGGCTGCCTCTCTACTACTGCCTCCAGTGGTTCGTCTCCAACTTCGCGATCCTCACGCGGGGAATGGCGTTCCCCCTCCTCATGCCGCTCGAAGGGCCCGTCGGGCAGATGAAGGCGCTCGCCCCGTGGTTTGTGGACTTCGTCCCGCTTCCGCGGGCCGGGGCAAGCGACGCCGTCTCGCCGGCGATCCCGGGCCCGTGGATTGAAACCATCGCCGGCGCCCTGCGCACCCTCCGCCAGGCGTCGGGGACGATCGCCCTCGATCCCGGGCTCCCCTTCTATCTCAAGGACGGCCTGGTCAAGGCCTTGCCGCACGCGACCTTCGTGTCCGCGGGGGACCTCTTGCGAAAGGCGCGCCTCATCAAGAACGAGGAGGAGATCAAGGCGATCCGGGCGGCCTGCGCGATCGACGAGGTCGCCATGGACCGAGCCTTGCGGGCCGTGGAGGAGGGGAGGACCGAGGTCGAGATCGCGGGGGTTGTCGACTACGTCTTCCGGAGCTACGGCGCTGAAAGCTCGACGGCCAACCCCTTCGTCGGCGCGGGCGACCACCCCTTCCTGGGGTACCTGACTCCGTCCAACAAGGTGATCCGTCATGGGGAGTTGGTGCGGGTCGACATCGGCTGCGCCTACGGCGGCTACTACTCGGACTTCTCCCGCTCCGTGGCCGTCGGGCGACCGGATCGGGAGACGGAGCGCGTGTATGAGATCGTCAAGGAGGGTCTCTGCCGGGCGTCGGCCGCGATCAGGCCCGGGGTGATGAACTACGACCTCTTCACCGTGTGCGATCAAACGATGCGCGAGATGTCGAGCGGCCGCTACGGGATCGACTGGTGGTTCCTCGGCCACGGCCTCGGCGTGGGGATTCACGAGGACCCGATGATCGGGAAGAGAGGGAGCGTGGAGGAGTTCGCACTCGAGGAGGGAATGTACTTCTGCCTTGAGCCGTGCATCACGATCCCGGGGAAGGGGATGATTGGGCTGGAGGACGACATGGTCGTGACGAAGGATGGCGTCGAGATCCTGACTCGCACCGAGTTTTCTCTCACGATGGCCAAGGTGTGGAGGACGAAATGAAGGAACCGAACGCGCGCAGCGTGCACATCGTCGGGATTTCGGGAAGCCCACGCCAGAACGGGAACACGGACAGGGTGGTCGCGGCTGCCCTCGACCACGTGGCCGGTCAGAGCGGCGTGACGGCCGAGTTCTTCGGGTTGGCGCGGAAGGACGTGAACTTCTGCACGGGTTGCGTCGAGGTCTGTCATCCAGGGTATTCGGGCGCCGGCGCGCGGCCGGAGAGGACGGCCCCGTGGGCGCTGTGTCGCCACAAGGACGCCGTCACGGAGGTCCTGGGAAAGATGGCCGCGGCAGACGCTATCCTTATCGGGAGCCCGGTCTACTTCGGCAACGTCTCTGGCCTTCTGAAGACCCTGATGGATCGCTCCACGGCCCTGATCGCAGTCGAAGACGACGGCCGCTACCGTTCCCCTCTCGAAGGGAAGGTCGGCGGGGCGATCGCAGTGGGAGGGGCTCGCCACGGCGGGCAAGAGGCGACTCTTCGGCAGATCTTCGCGTACTTTCTGCTCCTTCAGATCGTTCCGGTCAACTTCTCCGAGTACGGCGATCAGTGCCACGGGGTGGCGTGCGTGGCGGCCCTGCCGGGCGAGATTGACGGCGACGACTGGAGAGTCCCTGTGGTCGGCACGCCGACCTCCTCCCTGGACCAGGCGAAGCGCTACGCCGAGAAGCTCGTGGCGCGGGCGAGAGATCGACGCTAGAGGGGTGGACCCCACCTCACGCAATCCTATCGAGAGGAGGCTCGAATGGCGAAAGAACGTGTCCCACGAGAGAAGACGCAGCCTCGTGCGGAGGAGCTCGTCTCCTACGAGGACTTGCAGCGGCTTGTGGTGTCGTGGAAGGCGAACCGTCGAGCGAGGGTAGAGCCCGCCGGTCGGTCGCACGAAGGGCGAGAGATCTTCTCGATCGTCATCAGCAGCCCAGCGAACCTGGAGGCTCTCGAGACGATCCGAAAGGACACGCGGAGGATGACAAGTCCCGTCGTCCGTCATCGGACCCTGAACGACGTGGACGTTCGCTTTGAGGGCGCGATCCCCAAGAACCCGATCACGGCGGTGTACACGGAGGGGGGTGGGTTCGGGATGGAGGCAGCTCATGTAGAGGGGCTGATCGAACTCGTCGATCGCCTCCTCACGAGCGAGGACCCACAGGTCAAAGAGATCCTCGACAAGAACGTGGTCATCGTCATGCCCATGATCAACCCCGACGGCAGGATGCTCGCCATTGAGGAATGGAAGAGGACCCCCTTCTCGGGTGGGACGGCCGGGCACGGGAATCGATACGGCTTCACGCTCAACCGCGACCTGTTCAGCCTCACCCAGCCGGAGAGCCGGGCGATCGCCTCCGCCAATCGCGATTGGGGGCTCGTCGCCGTCTACGACCCGCACGAGGACATGGCGCTCCTCGGGGTGTCGCACGAGGAGGTCTGCTGGTCTCCCCCGTACAACGATAGGCCTTACCCACCCCAGTACGACTCCCGAGTCATGGAGCTCGTGGACGAACTGGGCGGAGCGATTGCGGAGGAGTGGAAGAAGAGTGGGTTTAAGTGCCTCTACGATCCGGTCGACCACAAGGGTCTTCTCTCCTTCATCATGGGCCCCCTCACGGGCCGGGTGGATATGTCGATAATCCAGCACGGGATTCCGGCTGTCCTGACGGAGTCGGCGCGGACTCCCGGGACTCAGGCGTGGGAGGACCGGGTCCGCCAGAAGTCCGACGCCGCCATGGCGATCCTCAAGAAGGTGACGCGTGAGCAGAGGCGGTTCCTCGAGGCCGTGCGCGCCGCGCGCAGCGAGATCCAAGAGAAGAGAGAGGACGCGGCGTACGTGATTCCGGATCGGCAGACCGATCGAGGGGTGTTGGGAGAGTTCCTTCGAACCCTCCTTCGCCACGAGGTCGCTGTCTACCATGTGGGGGCTCCTTATCCAGCCTACGTCGTCCCGCAGCGCCAGCCACGGATCGGCGTGGTGAGGACGCTCTTCTCGGACAGCGACCTTGCGGCGGAGGTCCTCTGCCCGGACTACGGGCTTGCGGTGTACGATCTTACGGCCCGACCGGTGGCGGAGCAGCGTGCGTTCGCCGCGCAGTCGCTCGAGCCGGTCACGGGGCTCCTGGAGGCGGGGATGAAAGTGCGCGGGGCGGGGAAGGGTAAGCTCGTCTTCGCCAATTCCTATTCCGGCATCGTCCTTGCCAATCGGTTGCTGAAGGCGGGCTGTTCGGTCGAGCGGCACGCCGCAACTAGTCAGGGGAGTGGGGAGCCCGCGAGCACCTGCTCGTTCGCGATCGAGGGGAGTTCGCTTCGCCTCGCGCAGGACCTGGCGGGGACGTTGGACCTCGACCTCGTCCGCTGGGGTGATGACCAAGGCAAGAAGACAGAGTCGGCTTCGCTCCCGCGGATCGGCGTGTACATGGGCGAGGGGATCGGCCACCTGAACATGGAACACCTCGCGGACGTCCTATGGAGCCTCGATGTGCTAGAATTCCCGTTTGTGCGCATCGATCGGCCGTCCCTCCTCGCGGGTGCCCTCGAGCGGATCGACGTGCTGATCGTTCCTGGTGGCGACGGGAAGGCGATGATCGAGGGCCTCGATCCGGAGATCGTCTGGCACAAGGCGCCGTGGGAGGCGCCGACCGCCACAGGGAGAGGGATCGGTGCCCAGGGAGTGGAACGGGTGAAGGAGTTCGTGCACGACGGCGGGAGGTATCTCGGGATTGGGATGGGGGGCGGATGGTTCGCAACGCAGGATTTGGCAGGGCTGATGGACGTGACCACCGTCCCCGCGCCTCTGGGGAGTGGGACGGTCTACCTCCGGGCGGAGCCCGCGCCGCATCCCTTGGTCGCCGGGTACGCCGGTATGGTCCAGCGGGACGGGACTTCACTCCCTGAGAGGATGGCGGGTTACTTCTACGCGCCGCCGTTCTACTTCAAGGAGGCAGGGACCTCTCCTCTCTTCGTTTCCGGGAAGGCGGCGCGCGCCGTGGCGACGTACGAAAAGAGCCTGGCACCCGAGTCGCAGACCGAAGAGGCGAAGCGGACCTACGTGGGCAAGGGAGCGATCGTGACACAGGCTATCGGGGAGGGAACGGCCACGGTGGTTGGAGTGAACGTCGGGTTTCGTGCGGCGTGGTTCTCGACCTACCCGTTCCTGGCGAACGTCCTCTATGGATAGGTAGCGTCTGGGTGGGAAGAAACGGAGGCGATCTCAAGGGATGAAGAATGCTTCCCTGACCGTGAACCTGCACTCGGACTTCCTCGCTGCGGCGGTGCACCGCTTTCGGGAGACCGGGGACTGTCTTTTCCTTCGCCGCTATGGGGAGAGGCTCCGCGCCGGCGGCCTCCGCGCGGTCTTCTGCGCCGTGGGAGGGGACACCGACTTCTGGTTCCCTGTCGGCTACGACGAGACCATCGAGTCCTTTCGGCTGAGCGCTCGTCTGGGCGATGTGTGCGGCCAGCCCTTCCGCATCGTGCGGTCGTCAGAGGACCTCGACGCGGCACGCGACCAAGAGGCCGTGGCGCTTGTGCTCGGCCTCGAGGGCGGGGGCGCCCTCGAAGGGCGGATCGAACGCGTGGAGGCCCTCTATCAAGAGGGCCTGCGCTGGCTTGGTCTGACGTGGAACGTGAAGAATGAGCTGGGAGACGGGTGCGGAGAGGCGCAAAACAGAGGGCTCACTTCCTTCGGAGAGGAGGCGATTCAGAGGGCGAACCATCTGGGGATCGTGGTCGACCTCGCGCACACGTCACGCGCGACCTTCGAGGATGCGGCGGCTGCCTGCGCCGCTCCATTCATCGTCTCTCACTCGAACGCCGCTTCCCTGTGTCCACACCCGCGCAATCTCACCGACGCACAGATCAGGGCAGTCGCACGCTCAGGGGGAGTCGTGGGGATCAACTTCTTCCCGCGCCTCCTCTGCGCCGATCGCACGCCGGTCTGGCAAGACATCGAGCGGCATGTCCGGTACGTAGCGGATCTCGTGGGCGTTGATCACGTGGCGTTGGGGCCGGACTTCATCGATTTCCCTGGAGAGCTGATTCTGGAGGAGCTCGCCCGGAGCGGGCTGGACTACGGAGCGCGGGCAGACTATCCAGCAGGCTTCTCCGATGACGCGTGCTTCCCGGAGGTCACGCGCTGCCTGCTCGGAGGGGGAATGGCGGAGGGGGATGTCCGGAAGATCCTAGGGGAAAACGTGCTTCGGGTCATGGTTGAGGTCGAGGAGAGGGCCGCGTTGAGTTCGTCTCGTGGGGGTAGAGGAGGGTCCGGTGGATCCCAGACGGCTCGTCGGGGCGATTCGCGAGGATCGTCTCGCTAGTCTCACCAAGGACCTCGTCGCCATCCCGAGCGAGAATCCCCCGGGAAATGAAGCCGCGGTCGCCGCATACATCGGGGGATTCTTCAAGAGGCTCGGCCTCGAGCCCGACCTGGTGGAGAAGGTGTCTGGTCGGCCCAACGTCCTCGTGCGCCACGAGGGGAAGGGAGACGGGCCGACCCTCTTCCTCACTGGACACACGGACGTGGTCCCTGCTGGAGCGGGCTGGGAGAGCGATCCCTACCAACCGCTGATCCGGGACGGCAAGGTCTTCGGCCGGGGAGCCTGCGACATGAAAGGGGGACTCGCCTGCATCCTTCATGTCATGGAGCTCCTAGTGACCCATCGCGTTCCTCTTTCAGGGAGCCTCTTGTGCGCCTTCACCGTGGGGGAGGAGACCGGCGGAGTGGAGGGGGCCGCCTACCTCGTGGAGCGGGGCTTGATCGCGGCGGACATGGGAATCCTCCTCGAGCCGTCCGAGTTCGAGCTCGTGCTCGCCGAGGAGGGGGTTCTTTGGGCGCGCCTCACCACCCACGGCACCACGACGCACACACTGAACGCCGCGACTGCGACGAACGCGGTTGAGGAGATGACCTGGCTCCTTCACTCCATCCTCTCTGAGCGGTCCGCGCTTCTTGAGTGCGATCCGGGCGCGACGGAGAGCCCGATCCTATCGGTGAACATCGTGGCCGGCGGAGACAAGCCGAACGTCATCCCGGGGCGATGCGACGCGTCGATCGACATTCGGATCCCGGCCGGGTGCGGCCTCTCGATGGAGGTCGTTCAAGGCCGGCTCCTCGATCTGCTCGCGAAAAGACGAGCGGCCGACCCGGCCCTGCGGGTCGACGCGACGTTCGACGTCGTCGGCCGGCCGTTCGAGCAGCCAAGGGACGCAAAGATCGTGCAGATCCTCGCCGACTGCGCGGAAGAGGTGCTCGGGTACCCGCCGAAGATCGTCGGCCCGGTCCCCTCGACCGACGAGGACAGCGACGCCTACCACTACTGGACGAAAGGGAGGATCCCCACGGTCTACTTCGGCCCAGGGAAGATCAGCCAGGCGCACGCGGCGAACGAGCATGTCGAGGTGCGAGAGCTCGTTCAGGCCGCCGAGATCCTCACCCGCGTCGTGCTGCGGACGTGCGGAGAGGATCGAGGTGGTCGAGAG
>CAYHEK010000035.1:0-15092 GCA_964355545.1 uncultured Thermotogae bacterium
ACGAGGTCGGAGCGGGACTCCTCTTCGCGGCGATCGAGGAGGTAGTGGACGATGATGATCGCCTGGCTTGTGTGGAGCGCCGACTTCCCCAGGGAGAGGCGAGGAAGGCCCGTGAGGGCCCGCTCGTCGGAGTCGCTGAACTCACGATGATCGGAGAGGAAGAAGGCGGGGTCGGGGGGGATGTCGAACGACTCGATCGGTCGTCCCTTCTCGTGGAGGACGAGCGGGTGAGCCCCCACTTGGTAGAGGCGATCAAGGAGCGAGAGGAGGTCCCCTGGTCGGACGAAGATCCCCGGGGTCGTCTCCACCTCGTCCGCGGCCTGCTTCTCGAGCGCGTGCTTCAACAGGGCGGCGGTCGAGCGCTCGTCCGGGTTGAGATGCCGGAGCTTCTGCCCGAGGAGCCGGATCTGGACCGTGTCTTTCAGGAGCAAGAGGACTTCGACGTCGCGCCGTAGGTCGTGGGAGAGGAAGAAGGCTGCCCCGATCGCGCGGCAGAGGACGTCCATCCGCCCCGCGCTTCCGGGGAGGTCGCTCAGGTTGAAGTCGGGGGTCGTCGCCGCCTCGTGGCCCACAATCACGAATCGCCGCATGGAAGGGAGTGTACTCTCGCCCGCCCAACGTCGCCAGGAAGGGGTGCGTCCGATGGTCCGTGTGGCGTCCCCACGGGACCCCCGCCGCGCTCCAAGGTGAGCCATGTCCCTTCTCCCTCGGTCGGAGAGCGTGGGGCCGGCTTGGGGCGTGGGATAGGGTGAGGGGCGAGATCGTTCCTCGCGACCGGAGGGTCGTACGTGCTGAAAGAAGGGAGTTTGAGGTGAGATACCGCGTCCTTCTCGCCGCGGCGTGCCTGTTGGTACTAGGGAGCGGGGTCTCCCTCGCCGCGGGGCCGTTCACCGGGAGCTGGGAGGTCGAGATCGGGTTTAGCCCGCAACAGACGGCGGTCTTTTCTGCGTTCTCGTCGACCCTCGACGTCGGCTTCCAGTTGGGGTTCCTGGAGCTATCGAGCACGTCGGATTTTATCTTCAGCGGCTGGCTGTGGCAGGAGTTTGACCTGTGCGCGGCGCTCGGCTTCGTCAGCTTCGAGGGGGCGATGCTCTTTGAGCCGCAGATGGGCTCCTTCCTCTACGCCCAGGGGATCCTGGCGTTTGACTTCTCGCCGGTCATCATCCGGTTCTACTCCGCGATCGTCGGGCCGGAGACCCCCGGTGGGATGAACTGGGGGTCTGTCTTCGACCTCTACGGCGAGATCCTGGGGGGGGACGTCTCGATCGAGAGCACAACCTTCTTCGGAGCCGACCTGGGCGAGATCAGCTTCACGCAGACGTCCTCCCAGGCGACGGCGAAGCTCCTCACAAAGACGTACACGACCGATCCGACGATCGATCCGCCGGGATGCGCCGGCTTCTCCGGGGAGGAGGTCACGTTCAAGGCCTGCACGTTCGCGTGCCTTGAGTTTGTGGGCGTCACGACCTTCTCGCAGAGGGGCTTCGAGAGCCAGGAGTTCGAGCTCTCCTTCCTCCACCTCTTCGGAATCCCCCTCGACATCACCCTCGACTACGTCTTCTCCCTGCAGACGGCGAGCCATACCTTCACCCCGTCCCTGGAGACAGACTTTGGGTGCCTGAAGGTGTACACGGACGTCCTGGTGAGCGGCGGGGTGATCGAGGGCGTCGCTATCTACGGGATTGCGTTCGAGATCAGCGTCGCCGGATCGACCTTCCGCAGCATCTCGAACCTCAACACGACGGACTGCGTCATCACCACGCCGGAGTACGGGTCGATCGTCGAGAAGAAGAGCGAGGCCGACTCCGAGGAGCACCTCTACTACCCGCAGGACTACTGGGAGGTCGTCTCCCTCGTCACCGAGGTCCCGGCGGGAGGGTCCTCCTTCACCTTCTCCGTGGATACCTTCTTTGGGACCACGACCGGCCTCCTCTTCGATTGGGCGATGAGCGAGATGGGGGTTGAGGTCGGGGTCGGCGGGTTCTTCTCGGTCGAGACAAGCGTCGTCGTGGACACGACCGGCTTCACCGAGTGGGCGATCGGTATCACCATCGCCTGGTAGGGTAAGACCGCGGCCGATCTTGTCTTGCGTGCAGGCTCCTCCTAGACTGAAGGCCGATGAGCGCCACGCTTCTTTGGGCGGCTTTCTTCTCCTTCTTCACCACGATCGCCGCTTCCCTTCTCATCCTGTGCGCGGGGAGGCACTGGCCCTTGCGCGCGAAGGGGGACGGGCGGCCCGCCGCGGGCCTCGCCGTCGTGGTCGGCGTCCTCACCGGCTCGCTCCCTTTCCTCCGGGAGATCCCCCTTTCCCTCATTCTCGGCGGTACCGTGATCCTCCTCGTGGGACTCCTCGATGACCGGTTCGACCTCTCCCCGTGGCAGAAGCTCCTCGGCCAAGGGATCGCCGCGGCGCTCGTCGCGGTCGCCCTTCCCCAGGCGCGCCTCTCCTTCCTCGGCCTCGCCGTGCCGATCGGAGCTGCGGAATGGATCGTCCCCTTCCTGTGGGTCCTCACCTTGACGAACGCGGTGAACCTGATCGATGGACTGGACGGCCTCGCCGTGACGATGCTTCTCTCGCCCATGGCCGTCCTCCTCGTCGTCGCGGCGCGGGCGGGAAACGCGTTGGGAGGGGTGATCGCCGCGGCGACCCTCGGCGCCCTCCTTGGCTTCCTGCCCTTGAACGGGCATCGCGGCCGGGTCCTGTTGGGAGACACCGGGGCCGAGCTCCTCGGCTACCTCCTTTCCGTCCTCACCCTGGGCCTCCTCGGCGGCGCAGGCGGAGGCTTTCCGGTACTCGCGGCCCTCCTCCTTGCGGGAGTCCCTGTGGCCGACACGACCTTCGCCGTCGTCCGGCGCCTTGTCCGGCGCCGCTCGATCCTGCGCGGGGACGAGGGGCACATCCATCACCGCCTCGCGCGCCGCGTCGGGGTTTCCTCGGCGGTCCTCCTCCTTGCCGGGACGAGCCTCCTCGCCGCGGGGGGGGCCCTTCTCCTTCTGTGGATTGGGAGGTAGTCTTCCCCGGACGGAGTCTTGCGACGACGGGACTCTTCTCCTGGGGCACGGCGTTCCCCAACGTGCCACCGGCGCGAGAGCCGCGAGACGAGCGGCCTAACCCGAGGAATTGGCGATACGCGCCGGCCCTAGCGATTCTCTCCGCGAGGATCGTGCCCTGTTCGTCATTGCGCAATGCGGCCATGATGCTCTTCGCGGTCTCCGCGTGGGCTTCATCTGGATCGCATGGGAACAGGTCCCTGGCGGCGCGAGCTTCCTCTCGCGCAATCGGTGGGAGGTGCCGGAGGTTGGCCTCGCGGACCTCAGCCTCCCCTTGGATGATCGGCTGATCGACGAAGAAGGGAGGCGAGACGTTATCGGGATGCTGCGTGCTCATACACCGCGGAGGGACACGCACGGCCGGCCTCCTTCCTGCCACGCAGGACGAATCCGTTCTCCCCCTGCCGATGTCGGTCTTCTTCGCGAGCTGCTCTCCTACACCCGTTGCTTAAAGAGAGCGCGTCACGGCGCAGCGGCTCGTTACACACAAGCGCTCGGCCCCAGATCACCTTCGTGTGCTTACGAGGTCGAGGATGTCTGTGACAACGGCCGCTGCGGTTCGCTCGGGACCAGAGCCAGGGCCGAGGATGACAAGCGGGGTTTCGTAGAGTCTGCTGCGGAACGCGACCAGGTTCGAGGGCCCGCTGAGCGCCCCGTGAATGCTCTGGGGATGCACGGCGCACAGGGCGATGACACCGCCTCCTGGTTGGATGTGAGCGATGAAGCGGAGCGTCATCCCGTTCTCGCGGGCCTCTTGGAACCGGACCGCCAGATCTCGGTCAAGCTCGGGTATCGCCTTCTGGTAGTCATCATCCTTCGCATTGGCGAGATGGGGTGGGAGGAGGGCTTCCACGCGGATGTCATCGAGCTCAAGCTCCCATCCTACGGTCCTTCCCAAGATCAGGGCCTTTCGCGCGGCATCGCGCCCAGTCAGATCCTCACGTGGGTCGGGTTCCGTGTATCCGAGTGACGAAGCTCGCGATAGGGCTTCAGAGAAGGTCGAGCCCCGCGCAATCTCCGCTGTCAGGTAGGCAACTGTTCCGCTCAGGACGCCTTCGATGGATTCTACGGTATCCCCGATCTGCCGCAGCTTGCTCGCGGTGGAGATGATGGGCAGGCTAGTTCCGACGGTAGCTTCATAGCGTATCGCGGGATGCTCGAACAACAGCCTCGCTTGGCTCCATGGGCCGCATAGGGGCAGTTTGTTGGCGAGCACAACGCCACACCCATCCTGAAGCGCGGCTAGCCATACTCTTTCCATCTCCAGAGCAGGCGTGGTATCGACGAAGACGACATCGCGATCAAACAGGGAAGGCCAGTCGGGTTCGCCTGGAGTTCTCCCCGAGACGACTGTCAGGGAATGTCCTGCTTCGCATGCGGCCAGTGCACTGCGAACGATTGCGTTGCTTAAGCCATCTCGAGCGATGAGATACCCCTGGCGATCGATCAGGCCAACCACGGTGACTGGGGGGACGTCTGGCCGCCCGGGCCGGTCAGCGAGCCTGTGGATCTGCCGCACCACGGCTCGACCCACCCGTCCCAAGCCAACAATGATTACGCGGACTCTCTTTCCCCTTGGCACGACTCGTCCTCCTCGTCAAGGCAAATAACTCTTGTACTCCCAGCTTCTTCGAGCACCCCGTTGCGGGACTGCCGTTGGACTTAGCCAGGGAGTCAAGGGGAATTAGCACATTAGATGGGCTCTTCGTGCTAATGGAGACGAGCGGATTCGAACCGCCGACCTCTGCGATGCGAACGCAGCGCTCTCCCAACTGAGCTACGTCCCCGTGGCGGGTTCCTACTAGCGGCGCAGGGACTTGAACCCCGAACCTCTCGGATATGAGCCGAGCGCTCTAGACCAGTTGAGCTACGCCGCCGTCGCTGGTTGCGGGGGCCGGATTCGAACCGGCAACCTCCGGGTTATGAGCCCGACGAGCTTCCTTATTGCTCCACCCCGCGGTCTCTTGTGCCGGGAGCGGGAGTCGAACCCGCACGAGGAAACCTCAAAGGATTTTAAGTCCCTTGCGTCTGCCCATTCCGCCATCCCGGCGAACGCGACGATTCCCCAGCCGCACACCACAGCGGGAAACGGGACTTGAACCCGCGACCCCTGCCTTGGCAAGGCAGTGCTCTACCACTGAGCTATTCCCGCGAAACGCCCATCATTATACCGATTCCGCGCGCGGCCTTCAACTGCGAAGGGCGGGATTCGAACCCGCACGCCGTGAGGCACTAGCTCCTAAGGCTAGCGCGTCTGCCAATTCCGCCACCCTCGCGTCTTCCTCTAGGAGGGTAATGGGTCGGCCGGGGCGCGTCAAGAAGAAAAGGGGGGATGGCTCCTGCCGTCCCCCCTGAAAAGCCGCTTACCGTAAGGGTTGGATCGCTTGGTAGACGGCGCGTGCCTGCCCGCCCTGCTGGAAGACGATGGAGAGGGTCGTCGACTCGGAGATGGGCTGCCAGGACTGGCTTGCCTCGTCGAACTTGTCCCAGCGGACGAAGCCGAGGGACTGCTTGTCCTGCGTCCAAACCTGTCGCGGAGCCTGGAGAAGCATCCTCGAGCCAGGGGAGCGGCAGATGTCGAACGGCGTCGGCGTCCCGTACTCCTTTCCGTCGACGATCATCCGCACGGCGATCTCCGTGGCGGCTGAGATCAGCGGGAGGGGGAGACGCGTGATCGTCCCCGACACCTGCGCGGTCATGACGACCGCCATCACGTGCACGCAGACGGTCTGCTCTTGCTGCCCGCGCGAGCAGGCTGGCAGGTAGGCGGTGTAAGGGGCCGACGTAGCCGTGTTCCCGGCCGCGTCGTGGCCTCCCAAAACGATCGTGACCGCTCCGCCCTCCCAGTAGGTGACGACGGCGGTGACTTGGCCGCTCGTCGCGGCGATGTCCCAGATCGCCTGAGTCATCCCGTTAGGAAGGGTGATGGATACGTTGTCCACCGTCACGGGCGGCGTGCCGCCCGAGGTGGTGTACGAGATCGCGAGCTGATGGGTCGGGCTCTCCTTGCACAGAAGCTGAACCGCGACGTTCGTGATGGTGATCGAGAGAGGAGACGGGGTCGTGGGCCGACCGGTCTGCCCTCCCCCGACCGGGATCGTGATGTAGAGGGTCGCCACCTCGCACTTGTTACGGTCTCGGAAGCTGTAGAGGACGTGATAGGTTCCAGCCGTTAGGAGCGTCCCGCTCAGGGTCCCCTGCCGCGCCCCGAGGTTGAGGGAGAACGTGGCTCCGCTCGGAAGGTCGCTTGAGGCGAGGTCTGCGGTGATGGCGCCGAGTGCGGACAGTGTGGAGCTCACGTCACTAGGGAACGACTTCGTGCTCGTGATGTAGAACCCTCCGGGCACTTCGCCGAAATCCCAGACGAGGTACTTCGCCGGTGGGCATCCGGTCTCTGTCGGCCTCTCCGGCGTCGGCTGTCGCCCTTCGCACATCTGGGAGAGACAGTCCTCATTGATGAGGGTCTTGGTGGAGGCATGGATGTCCGACATGACGGAGACGGAGGTATCGGCGCTCGCCGCGGCGTTCGCGCATGCCAGAGCCGCTGCCTGCGCGTATGCGTACGCCTCCGCCGCTGCTGTGGCCGAGGCCATGGCGCGCGCCCCCGCCTCCGCGATCGCCGTGGCGCACACCTGGACTGCGGCGAACGCCTCTGCGACCGCTGACGCGGCTGCGTAGGCCTTGGCTTCGGCCTCCGCTGAGGCCTTCACCCCAACCGCCACCGCGGCCTCGGCCCCTGCCCACGCAGAGGCCGCTGCGAACGCCGCCGCCTCTGCGGCCGCTTCTGCGTCCGCTGCCGCCTTTACTCCAACCGTGACCGCCGCTTCGGCATTCGCGGCCGCCTGGGCCGCCGCCTCTGCCGCCGCGTATGCGCTTGCCTGTGCGGAAGCCGCCGCGTCGACCGCGACGGTCACCGCGACCTCGGCGCTCGCCGCCGCCAGGGCCGCCGCCTGAGCGGCCGCCTGGGCGTCGGCTTGAGCGGCCGCGAGGGCATCGAGGCCGCCACGAACGGCCGCCTCCGCCTCCGCGTAGGCCCCAGCCGCGGCAAACGCCGCTGCCTGCGCCTCCGCCTGGGCGGCGAGGCACGCCTTGACGTGAGCGAGCACCTCCGCCGAGCTCATCGCCTCCGCGGCCGCATAGGCGTAGGCCGAGGAGGTCGCTGTCCCTGCCGCGGATGCACTCGCGGACTCCGCTTGCGCCGTGGCGCTCGCCGCCGCCTGAGCCGCCGCCGTGGCCTCCGCGGCGGCTCGCGCTGCCGCGGAAGCGGCCGCCGATGCCTGCGCTTGCGCCGTGGCCACGGCTCGCGCTACCGCTTGAGCCATCGAGGACGATGCCGAACCACACGCGGCATGAGCGTTTGCTGCCGCCTGGGCCTGGGCGTTCGCCTCTGCGGAGGCCTGAGCGATCGCGCTCGCCGCTGCGAACGCCGCCGCCTTAGCCTGGGCGACCGCCTGTGCGCAGGCTTGAGCGTGAGCCTTGGCCTGTGCAGTTGCCTGAGCGGTCGCGCTCGCCGCGGCGTACGCCGCGGCCTCTGCGGTGGCGACCGCGTGCGCGCAGGCCAGAGCCTGAGCCTCCGCTGTCGCCTGGGCCGCGGCTGCGGCCTGAGCGGCCGCGAATGCCGCGGCCTCGGCCTCGGCTCGCGCCTGGGCGATTGCCACCGCCGTCGCTTCGGCGCGCGCGTAGGCGACCGCGGCCGCGCTCGCTTGCGCCTGCGCCTGCGCGTAGGCCGCTGCTGCTGCCGTGGCACGCGCTTCCGCAGACGCTTTGGCCTGGGAGGCCGCCGAGGCCGCGGCGTTCGCGGCGGCTTGCGCCTTCGCCACCGCGGATGCCGCCGCGCTCACCGTGCCCGAGATCTCGGTCACTACGGTCCCGCACAGGACCGGGGTCTGGATCGTCTGGGAGACGTCGTCGGCGATCTCCTTTGCCTGGGAGACGGAGGTCGCCGTCGCGGCGGCGCTCGCTTGAGCCTGCGCGTAGGCCGCAGCGCACGCATCCGCCTTGGCCTTCGCCTCCGCGTAGGCACCGGCGACCGCCGTGACCGCCGCTTTGGCGTTCGCGTACGCCCCTGCCGCGGCCTCGACTTGGGCGTGGGCACTAGCGTCTGCCTCCGCGATGACCCGAACGATGTCCTGAACGTAGGTCTGAACCTTGACTGCCGCAGCGGCGCAGGCGCTCGCCGAGGCCTCGGCGTAGGCACGGGCGGCTGCGCACGCGCTGGCGACGTCGTCGATCATGACCGCGGCCGTCGCCTCCGCTCTCACGCAGACGCTCACCCACGCGTCGGCCGCGGCCTGCGCCTCGGCCGCGGCCTGCACGATCGCGGCAACCATCGCCTCGGCCTTCGCCGAGGCGCTCACACAGGCGGCCGCAGAGGCGGAGGCAGAGGCCGCCGCGTCAGCGGTCGCGCCGCACTGGGAACTACACAGAGAACACGGGTCTTGAACGTCCGTAAGGAGACCCGCTGCCGCATCCGCCGCGGCTTGGGCCTGTGCCGCCGCTTGGGCTGCGGCGGAGGCCGCCGCCTGTGCGAAGGCGACGATGTCCGGAAGGATCGGTGTCTTCTCCTGCGCTTGGGCGAGACCGCCCGTTGCGACAAGGAGAAGGACGCCGATCAGGAAAAACAAACGCCCTACCTTACTCAACGAAACCTCCTTGATCATCGTGCAGTCGGTACGTTAAACCACCGTCCTTCGCTCTTCTATAGATCTTCTCACCCTACGGGCAGTGCGTGCACGGAGCAGTCCAGCCGGAACAGCCGCACGGAGTGCCCCCGGAGCAACCGCCGTGGCACGGCCACCCGAAGAAGAAGAAGGGTGCAAAGCAGCCCGTCTCCGCGGGGACGAGGACGAGGCTCGTGCGGCAGCAGCAGTTCGTGATGGTTGAATTCTCCTGGCAGCCGCAGCAGGGGAACTGCCCACAGGAGTTGCACGGATCGTAGATCCGCACGCACAAGGAGAGGGTTCCAACCGACGTGTCGACGTAGAGGGTGTAGTACCCCGCGGCGGCCGCCGCGCCCGCGGAGTCGACCTGGGTCCAGCTTCCCTGCCAGCCCGTCGCGGCTACAGGCGCGTCGTGCACGACGCTGTAGAGCGTCTTACCCGAGGAGTCCACGACTCGCCAACTCAAGACCTGCGTCTCCGCACAGGCGGGCGTGCCACAGGAGCAGGAACACCACCAACAGGTGGTCTCCGTCTCCACCTTGAACAGGATCGTCTCACCGGCCTTGTAGCGGGGGGTGAATAGGCTAGACGCCGTGCCCGCCGCGCCGGTGAAAGCCCAAAGAAGCGCCACCCCGACGAGAAGAACACCTACCCATGCCCACCTTTGTCTCACCGCTCTCACCTCCATTGCGAACTACCCAATATACACCGAAACGCCCCCGCGGTGTCACGGGGAGGATAGGTGAGATCCTTTCGGCGGGGGAACCCTGAAACAGGGCGCGGATGGAGCAGCCCGCGCACGCCGTATAATGGGGTCCTGACTCAAGAGAGGAGGGAAGCGACCCTCGCGCACTCTGGGCAGCGCGGGGGCGCTCCGACTGGACGAGCGATGGCAGGGTTCAGCCTGGAACAGGTCGCCTTTTTCAACCTGCGGCGAAGCGGGCTGGTCGATCGCCGCTTTCGCTCCGCGGAAGAGGCGGCGTCGTGCCACCTCGGGGTTCACGCCCAGCTCTTGGGGAGCGCGGCGATGGCCCTCGCCGCTCGCCTTCCTGGCTACGACCGACACGCGTTCGAAAGAGATCTCTACGAGCGTCGCGTCCTCGTCCGGGTCTGGTGCATGCGCGGGACGCTTCACCTCCTTGCAAGCGCAGACCTTCCGCTCTTCGTCCGCGCGGTCATGGAGCGCCGCGCCGAGGAGGGGTTCGCCTGGCTCGCGACGCAGGGTTTCGATACCGAAACGGTCCGAGGCCTGCACGGGCGGATGCTCGAGGCCCTCCGGGGCCGCGAGCTTCGGCGGGCGGAGCTACACACGATCGTTCCCGAACTGGAGAAGATCCCTCATCCCGAGTGGGGGCAGGACGTGAAGGACCTCTCCTACCTCGGCCGCATCGTCCACTCCCGACCGCAGGGCCAGGAGATCGCGTTTGCTCGCGTGGAGGACTGGCTCGGTGGCTACGAGGAGTGTGCCTTGAGCCGGGAGGAGGCCCTGGCGAGGATCGCACGCAGCTATCTTGCAGCCTACGGCCCGACCTCCGCGGCCGACTTCGCCTACTTCCTCGGCCTCGACCGCGTCGGCCCGGCGCGCGCGGCCCTCGAGGGAGCGCCTGGAGGTGTAGTCGAGGTCTCCGTCGAGGGCCATCGCTCTTGCCTCTACCTGCGCGCGGAGGACCTCACCGACCTCGAGGAGAGCGCGCCTGATCCGCGGCACGTCGCCCTCCTCCCCATGTTCGATCCCCTGCTCATGGCGTACAAGGATCGGGAGCGCTTCATCGCGCCGGGCAGGCGGCGACGCCTCCTTCTTCCCGGCGGGTTCGTGGCGGGAACGCTCTTCGTCGGCGGACGGATCTCTGGGGTCTGGCGCCACAAGAAGGTCGGAGGCCGCCTGCGCGCGGCGCTCTCCCTCTTTGAGCCACAACCAGCCGAGGTTCTCACCCACGCGGAGGCCTGCCTGCGGAGGCTCGCGCCCGCGCTCGACGCCGCGGAGGTCACCCTGGACGTTCGGGTCGGGTGAGGGCGCCCTAGAAGGGGAGCTCCGCGGCGATCCGATCAAGGAGCCCCTCGACGAGGGGGCGCTGCGTCTTGGCGCAGGAGAAACCAGCGCTCAAGGTCATCGCGCTCTGATACGTCGTCGCGGCGAGGCAGAAGCTCGGCGCGAACGCGATCGGTCCGAGGATGAACGCGTCGATGACTGGGACATCCCCAAAGGAGAGGCGCTCCGAGTCGAGAACGCCGACGTTCGAGAAGACGAGTCCCGAATGGCCCTCGCGGACGGCGCGATCGATCGTCCGCGTCGCGGCCCACTGGCCGGGCGCGTATCCGAGCGTGAAGAGAGCGCGCCGGAAAGGGACCATAGCGAGACCGGGGCGGTCGGCCTTGAGTGGGGCGATCGCCTGGAGGACCCTCTCGAGCGTCTCCGCGAACGCCTCTCCGCGGGCGCGCCGGATCGCCGGTTGGACGTTCCCGAAGAAGTTCCGCAGGACCGGCGGGTGACCCGCGGGGAGATACCTGCGGAGGCTGACCGGGACGCGGATGGGGAAGAGGGTCCCTACGTTCGGGTCGAGTAGGTCGAAGAGCGCGCGCCAGAACGCGGTGAGGAGAACCTCACCGACTGAAGCGCTGTGACGGGTGGCGAAGTCCTTCACATCTGCGATGCGCTCTCTTTCGATCCGTCGGATCGCGTATCCTCGATCCGCGGGGTCTCCCTCCGTGACCGGGAAGCCCCAGGCAAGCCTCGGTCCGACGGCGCGGCGGAGGGACACGAGAAGAGAGGGAAGGGAGGATCGCTCAAGGAGGCGGTCGGGGTCCAAAGCGATAGGCCCTCTAGGGAAGGAGGCGGGATCCCCTCCCAGCGCGCGATAGGCGGCGGCGAGGAGGTACGCGCACTCCGCGAGCCCCGCCCCGTCCGTCGCGACGTGACTTCCCTTGATCGAGACAAGATCCCGCTCCGAACGGAAGAGACAAACCTCAACCTGCGGGGCGGCGAAGGGGTCCCTCGGCGCGGCGAGATGCTCCGTGACCAGGGGCCCTACGTCCGGAGCAGCGACAATCGAGAAGATCTTTCCGTCGTCGAGCTCTCCCGGCTTCTCCCAGTACGGCCAGGAGGAGCGCCTCACGAAACGTGAGGCGAGGACCGGTTCCGCCTCGAGCACTAGCCTCGTGGCCTCCGCGAGCCTGTCCGCGTCGATCCGCCCGGTGAACGAGAGGACGCAGCGCGCGTGCAGGTCGCTCAGAGGTGACCCAAGCGAAACGTACGCGTCGTAGCGGGAGACGGGGAACCGGGCCGCGTGGCCTTCTTCCTTCGTCGCCGATCTCCTCCTCACCATTCTCCTTGTGGCCTCTTTCTCGATCCCTTGGGCTGGTGAAGGGTACGCCACTACACCTCGTGCGGCACCTCGTCCCTTTGTCAGATCACGGATCGCGTGGAGAGGTCGACGCCAGGACGGAGTTCCTTCTCGAAGGAGTCGTCCTGGCGGAAGGTGTGCATCCCGGCCCGCTCGTAGAGCCGGGTCGCTCCAGTCAGGCTGGACGAGTCGACGCCGAGCCCGACCCGCTTCTTTCCGCGCTCTTTCAGTTCTCGGAAGGCGTGGTGGAGGAGGGCGAGGCCGATCCCGCGGCGCCGCCAGGGACGGCGGACCCCCAGGGTGTTCACCCAGCCCATCTCCGAGTCCTCTGCGTGCCACTTCCGCGAGAGGGCAACGCCGGCAATCTCGTCTTGGTCCACGGCGAGAAACCAGAGAGAGGGATCGAAGCGCTCGTCCTTCTCGTACCAGTGGCGCGTGTTGGTGAGGTCCTGCTCGAACGGGGCCTCCACGTACCCCCAATGGTCGCGGAAGGCGTCTCGGATCGCCGCAACGAGGGCGCGGTCGTCCTGGCCGGGGACAAACGTGCGGACGCCAATCCCCTCAGGCCAGACCGGGGTCGGGATTGGCCGGTCGAGCTCGATCAGCATCCGCCAGAAGTGGCGGACGACCTGAAACCCGTTCGCGCGGAGGAGGGCCTGCGCGAGGTCGTCCCCGTGCAGAATCCCGTGGAGCATGACCAGCCGCGCCTCGGGCGGAGCTTTCACGATCGCCTCGCGGGCGCGTTCCTCCTCCCAGCGAAGGAGGGCGCTCCCGATCCCGCGGCCGGTGAAGTCCGGATGAACTCGGCCCCACGTGTGGGCGCGGACGTGTGGGGCCTCCGTGTCCCAGACCTCGCCGTAGCCGACGAGCATCCCGTCCTCCGTGAAGACGAGGCGGATGTCCGTCTCGGGGTTGAAATCGGGAACCTCCCACTCAAGGAGCAGGCTCTCCTCGTCGTACTCCTCTACCCCGAGATGTCGCAGAGACCAGGCGTTGAACAGGTCGACGGCCGCCTTCGCGTCCGCCATCGTCGCCGGCCGGACGACGACCCCTTTCGGCCACTTCAGGTGCGTTGTCATGGTGTCTCCTTACGTTCCCAACAAAGAGAAGAGCCACGGACCTTGGGGCGATGTCCGTAGCTCGCCTCGACGAAGAAGCCGTCCTCCGTGGGACGGCCGTTATGCACTCGCTTCGGGAATGGCCTTGAGGATTAGAGACGACTCCGTCCGAGGCAGAACCACGCGACGTATCCAAACTCGCTACCCACGGTCACGCCTCCTTGGGCTTCGCTCCTCTTTTTCGGTCTCGTTTAGCCGGCTAGTATAGCAAAGGAGAGAGGTCCGTCAAGAGGGGAGAGCTTGCGATGGCTTCTTCCGTATTCCGGCACGTGTGCGGGCGCGCGTAGGGATGCTCGCGAGATGACCCTCTTCTTCAAGAACGCAAAGGAGCGACTTCCAAGTCGCCGCCGCCTGCGGAGGTACGGATCTGGGTCCGATCACAGGACGAACCCCGAAGTCCTCGATCTCGTCGCAGGCGCTCCGCGTGTCGCAGTAGATGCACTGGTGCGCGCAGCCGCGGTAGAGATCCATGGTGTAAACAAGTCCGAACCAGGTGTCGGGATGCCGCACGCGGGAAAGGAGCGTCTTGGTCTCGATCTCGCGAATCCTCACGCCGCGATGGTGCGTGGGCTCGCCCTTTTGGGAAAGCTCTGGCCAGGCGTCGTGCGGAAGTCAGGCTACGTGAACGCAACCTCGAGGATCATCATCAGCGCAAACCCGAGCATCGCCCCGAAGGTGGCGAGGTGGGTACTGCACTCCCGTTGAGCCTCGGGGATGAGTTCCTCGACAACGACGTAGATCATCGCCCCGGCGGCGAAGGCCAGAGCATAAGGGAGAAGGGGTCTCACCCACACGACGGCCGCCGCGCCCAGGACGCCGGCCGCTGGCTCGACGAGTCCAGAGAGCTGGCCGTACCAGAAGCTCTTAAGAGGGGGGAGCCCCTCACAGTGGAGGGGGACAGACACCGCCATCCCCTCCGGGAGGTTCTGGATCCCGATCCCCAGGGCGAGGGCAAGGGCACCCGCCAGGGAGGCGGCGGGGAGGTTCGCGGCGAGGGCTCCGAAGGCGACGCCGACGGCGAGACCCTCCGGGATGTTGTGCAGGGTGATCGCGAGGAGGAGGAGGACGCTCCGCTGCCAACCGGTCCTGATCCCCTCCGCTCGCGAGGTCGGGAAGCCGGGATGAAGGTGGGGGAGGACCTTGTCCACGCCCCACAGGAAGCCCCCACCGACGAGAAACCCGACGACGGCGGGGATCCAGCCGGGAAGCGAGGTCCCCTTCCCCATCTCGATCGCGGGGGCGAGGAGGGACCAGTAGGAGGTCGCGATCATCACCCCGGCGGCAAACCCGAGCATCGCGTCGAGGGCGCGCCGTTCGAGGCCAGGGAAGAGGAAGACGGCGGCCGCCCCGAGCGCCGTCGCAAGCCACGTGCCGACGGTTGCCAGGAGTGCCTGCAGGATCGGACTCAAGCCGGTGAACCAGCTGGCTGTCATCTTCCTTCCCTCCCTTTGCCACACTTACTGGCGAGCGTCTCTCGCGCGCGCCGCGGGAGTCCGGCAACGACGAGGTCGTAGGACTCGTCGATCCAATCACGGAGCTCCTCATCCGGAACGCTCCCGTCGAGGACGACCGTAATCCAGTGGCGCTTGTTCGTGTGGTAGCCGGGCCGGACCGCCGCGTACGCCTCGCACAGGAGCTCGCCGTGGTAGGGGTCGCACTTGATGGTGAGCCACGGCGGCCTCCTGCTTGGGATCGTGTAGGCGAACATCTTTCCCCCCACCTTGAACACCGGGACGTCGGGATCGAAGGGACGGTCCTCGACTGCCGAGGGCTTCTCGAGAAGGTAGCGGTGCACGTCGTCGAGCGTCAACGGACCTCCCTCGCGTCTGCGCCGTGAGCCATCGAGGACCATTCTACAGGGACCGAGGAAGGTCGTCCTCGAAATCCGACCCCTGCGGACAGCCGTCTTGGTCGGATCGGCG
>CAYHEK010000036.1:0-14363 GCA_964355545.1 uncultured Thermotogae bacterium
GCAGGCGGTCGAACGGGCCCTCCTCAAGGTCGAGGGCGTGCGCTCGGCCGCGGTCGACCTCCTCGCCGAGCGGGCGCGGGTGAGTCACACCGGCGACGTCCCGACGGAGAGGCTCGTCGCCGCGGTCGAGGCGGCCGGGTACCGAGTTGGCGAGGTCCGGCCGGCCTCGCGCGAGGACGCGGTGGAGCGCGACCTGCGCCGCCTGCGCGAGGCACGGCGCCGCGCGCTCCTCGCCTGGGCGCTCGTCCTTCCGATCCTCGGCTGGATGGTCCCGGAGATGGCCCTGGGGGTCATGTGGCCGAGCCCCCTCGTCTTTCACATCTTGATGGTCCTCCTCGCCGCGCCGGCCCTCTTCGTCGTCGGCTGGCCGACCCTCCGCGCCGGGGTCCGGGCCGGCCTTCACCTCTCCCCGACGATGGACACCCTGATCACCCTGGGCACGGGCGTCTCCTTCGTCACAGGGCTCGTCGCCGTCTTGGCGGAGCTCGGAAAGGCGCCGCGGATCCTCGACTACGCCGGGATCTCTGCGATGATCATGGCCTTCCATCTCACCGGCCGCTCGATCGAGGCCTCGGCGCGCGGGAGGGCCTCCCAAGCGATCAAGCGGCTCCTCACCCTCGGCGCGAAGACGGCGCGGGTCCTTCGCGACGGAGCGGAGGTTGAGGTCCCGATCGAGGCGGTCGTGGCGGGCGACTTTCTCGTCGTCCGTCCGGGAGAGAAGGTCCCGACCGACGGGGTGGTCGAGTCCGGGACAAGCCACCTCGACGAGTCGATCGTCACCGGCGAGTCGATGCCGGTGAAGCGGGGCCCTGGGGAGCGTGTGATTGGGGCGACCCTCAACCGGGAGGGGCTCCTCCGCGTCCGCGCGACCGGCGTGGGCGAGGAGACCTTCCTCGCCCAGGTCGTCCGCCTGGTCGAGGAGGCGCAAGGGACGAAGGTCCCCATCCAGGCCTTCGCCGACCGGGTGACCGCGGTCTTCGTCCCCGTCGTCCTCGGGGTCGCCCTCCTCACCTTGGTCCTCTGGCTCGCCCTCCCCGGTCCCCTCGTCGCCCTCTCGCGCGTGGCGAGCGGGGTCCTTCCCTGGGTCGACCCGACCCTCTCACCCCTCTCGCTCGCCCTCTTCGCCGCGGTCGCCGTCCTCGTCATCGCCTGCCCGTGCGCCCTGGGGCTCGCCACGCCGACCGCCCTCATGGTCGGAAGCGGGATCGGCGCGGAGAACGGGATCCTCATCCGCTCCGGCGAGGCGATCCAGACGATGAACGCGGTGACAGTGGTCGCCTTCGACAAGACGGGGACGATCACCGAGGGGCGGCCGGGCGTGACCGACCTCGTCGCGTTCCAGGGGACGGAGGAGGAGCTTCTCTTCCTTGCGGCGAGTGTCGAGGTGGGCTCGGAGCACCCGCTTGGGGAGGCGATCGTCGCCGAGGCCCGGCGCCGCGGGATCGAGCCGCTGCCGGTCGAGGGGTTCGCCTCCGCGGTCGGGAGAGGCGTGCGCGGGCGAGTGGAGGGAGAGGAAATCCTTGTGGGGAGCGCGGACTTCCTCACGGAGGAGGGGATCGCGCTTTGTAGCGCGCGAGGGGAGATCGCTCGTCTCGAGGAGGAGGCGAAGACGATCGTCCTCGTCGCGACGCGGAGCCGCGGCCTCGTCGGCGCGGTCGGGGTCGCCGATCGGGTGAAGGAGGGCGCGGCCGCGGCGATCGGGGAACTCTCTCGCCTCGGACTCGCGCCGGTCCTCCTCACTGGCGATAACGAACAGACGGCCCGGGCGATCGCCCGGCTCGTGGGGATCGACCGCGTCGTCGCCCGGCTCCTGCCGGGCGAGAAGGTCGCGGCGATCGAGCGGCTCAAGGCTAGAGGAGAGACGGTGGCGATGGTCGGGGACGGGATCAACGACGCCCCGGCGCTCAAGGCGGCGAACGTGGGGATTGCGATCGGAACCGGAACAGACGTCGCGATCGAGGCGGCCGACGTGACCCTCGCCGCGGGCGACCTCGCGGCCGCGGTGAGGGCGGTGCTCCTTGCGCGGGCGACCTTCCGCAAGATTCGGCAAAACCTCTTCTGGGCGTTTTTCTACAATGTGGTTGCGATCCCGATTGCGATGCTTGGTCTCCTTCACCCCCTCGTCGCCGAGGCGGCGATGGCCTTCTCCTCGATTAACGTCGTCACGAACTCAAGCCGCCTCCGCCGGATCGACCTCTTGAGGCGGCGGAGCGGCCCGCCTCGATAAGGTTCGTCGGTTTCCCTTCTTTTCCCTCTTTTTTGATCACCTTGTTTTTTCGTCGAGGCGCGGCCTATAATGCGCCACCTAGGTGGATTCTCTTGCCGGACGGCATCGATCACTCACGCGGAGGTGGAGAGGGAATGGAGCTTACCTTAACGGCGATCAAGGCGGACGTGGGGAGCATCGGGGGGCACCTTGCGCCGAGCCGGGACCTCCTTACGCGGGTCGAGGAGGTCGTCGTCGAGGATGGGAAGGACTTCGTCTTGGACCACTTCGTTGGGCACACGGGCGACGACATCGCCCTCCTCCTCACTCACGAGCGAGGGAGGGGGAGCGAGGCGGTCCATCGCCTCGCCTGGGAGGCGTTCATGGCCGGGACGAAGGTGGCGAAGGCCCAGGGGCTCTACGGCGCGGGACAGGACCTCTTGAAGGACGCCTTCGCCGGGAACGTGCGCGGCCTCGGCCCGGCGGTGGCGGAGCTTTCTTTCAAGGAACGGGAGAGCGAGCCTTTCCTCCTCTTCACGGCGGACAAGACCGAACCGGGGGCGTACAACCTCCCCCTCTACCTTGCCTTCGCTGACCCGATGTACAACTCCGGCCTCATCCTCTCTCCCGAGGTGGGGAAGGGGTTTGTCTTCGTCGTGATGGACGTCGAGCACACGCACGGGGACCGGCGGGTCGAGCTTTCTACACCCGAGGAGGCCTACGACCTCGCCGCGCTTTTGCGCGACAACGGACGGTTCGTGGTGGAGTCGATCCGCTCCCGCGCCGATGGCGAAGAGGCCGTTGCCGCGAGCACGACGCGCCTGCGCAACATCGCGGGGAAATACGTCGGCAAGGACGACCCGATCCTCCTTGTCCGCGCGCAGAAGAGCTTCCCCGCGACCGGGGAGATCCTCGCCCCGTTCGCGATCGGACACTTCGTCGCCGGGTTCATGCGCGGGAGCCACATCGGCCCCCTGATGCCGGTCAAAGCCGGGACCGGGGTCTCCTTCTTCGACGGCCCGCCGATCGTCTCCTGCCTTGCCTTCTCCGTGCACGAGGGGAGGCTGACCGAGCCGGTCGACGCCTTCGATCACCCCTACTGGGACTGGGTGCGGGCGAGGGTCGCGGAGAAGGCCCACGCCATTCGGGAGCAGGGGTTCTTCGGCGCGGCCATGCTCCCCTACTCCGACCTCGAGTACGGGGGGATCAAGGAGAGGATGAAGAAGCTAGAGGGGAGATTCCGCGTCGATCGCTAGAGACTCGGTGGAGAACGACCTTGGGAAAGGGACGGATTGAAGAGAGGGTGGCGCGGGTCCTCTATAGCGCGCAGGAGATCCGCGCGCGGGAGTGCGAACTCGGGGAGAGGATCTCGCGCGACTACGGCCCCGGGGGAATCGGCCGGGACCCTCTCGGCCGGCCGCCGGTCCTAGTCTGCGTCCTCCACGGGGCCCTCGTCTTCATGGCCGACCTCGTGCGCGAGATCCCGACGGAGATCGAATACGACTTCATCTGCGTCGCCTCCTACGGGGCGGGGACCTCGCCCACCGGGCCGGCTTGCCTGGTGAAGGACCTCGACCGGTCGATCGAGGGTCGGGACGTCCTGATCGTCGAGGACATCATCGACACCGGACACACGATCGACCACTTGAAACGCGCCTTCGCTGCGCGAGGCCCCTCCTCGGTCCGCGTCGCTACCCTGATCGACAAGGCCGTCCGGCGGGAGGTCCCGGTCGAGATCGACTACGTGGGGTTTGTCCTCAACGACGACGAGTTCATCGTCGGCTACGGGATGGACTACGCCGAGCTCTATCGCAACCTTCCCTACATTGGGGTCCTGAAGCCGGGCGTCATTCGATGACGTCTCCCTTCCACACCCTTGGGGTCGAGACCTCCTGCGACGAGACCGCGGTGGCGATCCTCGAGGGGGAGACGGGGGTCGTCTCGAGCCTCGTCTACTCGCAGGCGAAGCTCCACGCTCGCTACGGAGGGGTCGTCCCCGAGGTCGCCTCGCGCGATCACCTGCGCAAGCTCCCCTATCTCGTCAAGGAGGCACTGGTTCAGGCCGGGATCCAGCCAAACGACCTCTCCCTCGTCGCCGCGACCTACGGCCCGGGCCTCGTCGGCCCGCTCCTCGTCGGACTCTCCTACGGGAAGGGAGTCGCCTTCGCTCGGGAGATCCCGTTCATCGGGGTGAACCACCTCGAGGGGCACCTCTTCGCGCACCGCCTGAGCGCGCCCGAGGCCGCGCCGCCGTTCATGGCCCTCATCGTTTCCGGAGGCCACACGAGCCTCGTCGACGTCGCGGAGTACGGTCGCTACCGCCTCGTCGGGGCGACCGTGGACGACGCCGCGGGCGAGGCCCTGGACAAGGTGGGGAAGCTCCTCGGGATCGGCTATCCCGCCGGCGCCGAGCTCGACCGCCTCGCCCAGGTGGGCGACCCGGCCGCGATCCGCTTTCCCCGGCCGATGGAAGGGTCGGCCGGCTTCGACTTCAGCTTCGCCGGCCTGAAGACCGCGGTCCTCTACCACGTGCGCAAGCACCCCGGCGAGAGGGTGGAGGACGTCGCCGCCTCGTTCTTTTCGAGCGTGGGCGACGTATTGGTTACGAAGTCGCTCGAGGCGACGCGGCGCTATCACCGCAGGAGGCTCGTGGTCGTCGGCGGCGTGGCGGCGAGCGGCCGCCTGCGCGAGACGTTCGGCCGCCGCGGGCCGGAACGCGCGATCGAGGTCCTCTTCCCATCCCTTTCCCTCTGCACGGACAACGCGGCGATGATCGCCGCCGCGGGGGCGTTCCGCCACCTTGTCCGAGGGGAGTCCCACCCCCTCTCCCTCGGGCCGGAGCCGGCGCTCTCGTTCTAGGCGCGTGGGGAGTGGTTAGTTCTTGGTGGTTAGTGCTTGGTGCGTTGTTCTTTGAGGAGGCTTCGAGCGAGTGGATCAGTCCGTCAAGGATCTTTTCCGCGGTCTCCCATGGTCGCGTGGCCGCGCACTACCGACTAAGAACTAAGGACTAAGAACAAAGAACTAGCCAGTGGCATGTGGAAGCGCTAGCGCGATCGAGCGGCCGGGGCCGCCTGCGGTGGCTCGGTGACCCGCTTCAGGGACGCGATCGCCACCTCGACCATGGCGTCGGTCGGCTCGGCCGTCGTCAGCCGCTGCATCCACAGGCCTGGCTGGGAGAGGACCCTCACCCAGAGACGTTCCGCGTTTCCACCGCTATAGCGCAAGGCCTCGTAGGAGATCCCGGCGACGACCGGAAGGAGGAGGAGGCGCGAGAGGATCTTCAGCCACAGGGCCGGGTTTCCGGCGAGCGAGAAGACGAAGATCGCGACGACGAGGACGATCATCAGGAAGGCCGTCCCGCAGCGGGGGTGGAGGGTCGTGTGCTTCTGCGCGTTCGCGACGGTCAGTTCCTCATTCTTCTCGAAGGTGTGGACGACCTTGTGCTCGGCTCCGTGGTACTGAAAGACGCGGCGGATCTCCTTCATCCGCGAGATCGCGATGAGGTAAACGAGGAAGAAAACGGTGCGGATCAGCCCCTCGACGAGGTTGAACAGGATGGAGTTCCCCGTGCGCAGGCCGCCGATCTGGTTCGTGAGGTAGAGCGGCAGGACGATGAACCCGCCCACTGCGAGGACGACGGCGAGGGCGAGGGTGAGGAAGGTCGTGCCCTTTCCCATCTCCTCTTCCTCGGGGAAGGCGAGCCGGGCGGAGAGGTCGAGGGCGCGGACCCCCTGGGAGAGCATGTCGTAGAAGCGGAAGAGGCCTCGGATGAACGGGAGATCTCCCAGGCGCTTGAAGTGCCGGCGGGCAGCAAGGTCACGCACGACGATCGTCCCGTCGTGGGTACGGCGAACGGCGACCGCGACGCGGTCGCCATTCTGCATCAGCACACCCTCGATGACCGCCTGTCCGCCTACCGGCGGCATCGCCTACTTCCCTTTCTTACCGTACTTGCGCTGGAAGCGCTCCACGCGCCCCTCGGTGTCGACGAAGCGTTCCTCGCCGGTGAAGAAGGGGTGGCACTTGGAGCAGATGTCGACGTGCAGGTTCTCCTCGGTCGAGAGCGTTTCGAGCTCCGCGCCGCACCCGCAACGGATCACGGTGCGTTTCATCTCGGGATGGATTCCCTCTTTCACCGCGTCCTCCTTAGCGCTTCGAGTACTGCTGGCGCTTGCGCGCCTTGCGGCGGCCGTACTTCTTCGGCTCCACTTCGCGGGCGTCGCGGGTGAGGAGGCCGGCCTGGCGCAGGGGGAGCTTGTGCTCCTCGGTCACGCCGACCAGGGCCCGCGCGATCCCTAACCGGACCGCCTCGAGCTGGCCGGTGAACCCCCCTCCCTCGACCTTGATCTTCGCGTCGAACTTCCCGACCGTCTTCGTCGCGTAGAACGGCTGTTTGAGCGTCTTCTCCAGGTGCTCGGGGGCGTTCAAGAAAGGCGAGAAGTACTCTTCCGCAGGGCGGCCGTTGATCGAGAGGACTCCTTCGCCCTCAGAGAGGTAGACCCGCGCGGTGGCGCGCTTTCGTCTCCCCACCGCGTGGACGACGTCCCCGGCCCGTTTTGGCAAACGCTTCACTTGAGGTTCCACCTAAGGAAAGACACCTCCTGGTCCGCTCATTCACACGTCCCGTGTCCAGCCCCAATGATAGCGAACGGCCCGCGGCCTGTCAATGCGGCCGAGGACCCCTTGGCTCTGTTCCTCCTTCCGAGTACCTTCACGGAGCGTCATCCCGTAGGCGCAAGGGAAGGGGCGATCCGGATGAGCGGAGGGAGGGTCGAGTGAGCGGTGAGATGAAAGTTGGGCTCGCCCTGGCTTCGGGCGGGGCGAGGGGCGCCGCCCACGTCGGCGTCCTTAAGGTCCTCGAGCGCGAGAAGATCGAGGTCTCCGCGATCGCGGGCTCGAGCATCGGCGCGATCGTGGGGGGCGCGTACGCCGCGGGGATCCCCCTCGCGCGCATCGAAGAGGAGTGGCTCGACACCGACCTTCCCAAGGTCGTGAAGAGCTTCCTCCCTACGTTCCCCCGGGCGGGGCTCTCCTCGGGCGGCGAGCTCTCGAAGTACTTGCGCGCCCTGCTCGGCGAGGTTCGCATCGAGGACCTCCCCCTGCCGTTCGCCGCGGTCGCCTGCGAGATCGACACCGGCGAGGCCGTCGTCTTGCGGGAGGGCCCCCTGGTCGACGCCCTGCGTGCCTCGTCCTCCATTCCGGGGATCTTCCACCCGGTGCGTTGGGAAGGACGTCTCCTCGTGGACGGCGGCCTGGTGGAACCGCTTCCCGTGCGGATCGCTCGCGAGCTCGGCGCAGAGATTGTGATCGGGGTGGACGTCGTCCCCGCCCCGCGCCCGACCACCCCGAGCGGACGGGGCCTGTGGGAAAGGCTTGGTCAGCACCTCCGCGGGGGGCTTGCGCACCAGACGTGGATCCCTGGAAGCCTGACCGAGTTTCTGGACGACCTCTTCCGTGAGCGGCCGGGGGTCGAGCGTCCTCTCCCCGGAGTGTACAGCGTCGTCCACCAGTCGGTCACCATCCTCCTTCAGGAGATCCTGCGCCTGAAGCTTCGCCTGTGTCCGGCGGACCTCCTCATCCGGCCCGACCTCTCCTTGACGCTCGCAAGCTACCTGCGGGCGAAGGACGGGATCCGCGCCGGGGAGCGGGCGGCCGAGGAGGCCCTCCCGACGCTTCGCGCCCTCCTCGCGGAGAGGGCGCGGGATAGGCTAACCCCATCGCCCTACCTATAATGGCATCGAAGGGGGAGGTGGACGCTATGTGGAAGGAGTTTCGCGATTTCATCACCAAGGGGAATCTCGTCGAGATTGCGATCGCCTTCGTCGTGGGCGCCGCGTTCGGGGCCCTCGTAAAATCGTTCCTCGACGACATCATCATGCCGCTCGTCGGGAAGGCCGCTGGGAACGTGGACTTCGCGAACCTGTACATCAACCTCTCTGGCCAGTCGTACGCCTCGGCCACGGCGGCCCGCCAGGCGGGAGCGGCGGCGATCTACTACGGTTCGTTCATCATCGTCCTCGTCACGTTTCTCATCGTCGCCTTCGTCGTGTTCCTCGTCATGAAGGCCCTGCTGCGGGCGCGCAGGCCAAAGGCCGCCCCCGCGCCGACGACGGAGGGGTGTCCCTTCTGCAAGACGCAGATCCCGATCGGGGCCACCCGCTGTCCGAACTGCACGTCGCAGCTCGAGGCGGCTTAGGGACCAAAGAGACAAGCGAGGCGACCTCAGAGCCACTTCTTCTTCTTGAAGTAGAGGAGCATCCCACAAGTGGCGACGGCCATCACCCCGAGGACGGCGAAGTACCCGAACCGCCAGTGGAGCTCGGGCATGTGTTGGAAGTTCATCCCGTAGAGGCTCGCCAGGAACGAGAGGGGCATGAAGATCGTGGCGATGATGGTGAGCACCTTCATGACCTCGTTTAGGCGGTTGCTCTGGCTCGAGATGTAGATCTCGAGCATTCCGGAGACCATGTCGCGATAGGTCTCGACAGTGTCCATCACCTGGACGGCGTGGTCGTAGACGTCGCGCAGGTAGGCGCGGGTCTGCTCGGTGAAGAGGTGGGAGTCGCTGCGGTACATGCCGCTGATGACCTCGCGCAGAGGCCAGATCCACTTGCGCAGGAAGAGGAGCTCGTGCTTCACCGCCTGCAGCTCGTGCAGGGTCTCCGGCCCGGGATCGGTCACGAGCCTCTCCGCCAGGGCGTCCACGCGGTCGCCGAGCCTCTCCAGGACGACGAAGTAGTGGTCGACGATCGCATCGACGAGCGCGTAGGCGAGGTAGCCGGCCCCCGTCTTGCGGATTCGTCCCTTACCGGTTCGGATCCGCTCTCGAAGTGGGCCAAAGACGTCCCATTCCGCCTCCTCCTGAACGGAGACGACCCAGCCGAGACCGAGGAGGAAGCTCACCTGCTCGTCGTCGATCTCGCCCGCGGAGTTCTTCAAGCGGAGCATTCGCAGGACGATGTAGAGGTAGTCCTCGTGATCCTCGAGCTTCGGCCTCTGGCCCAAGGTGAGGATATCCTCGATGATCAGGGGGTGGACACCGAAGTGTTCGCCCAGGGCCTCGATGACCGGAGTCTCGCGGAGGCCGTCGATGTTGATCCACTTGACGACCGGTCGCTCCTTGAGGGGGAAGGCGTCGTGGATCGAGGCGAGGTCCCTCTCCTCGCAGGAGGACTCGGTGTACTCCATGATGCGGACACGGGTGGGGAAGCGCTTTGTTTCTCCCACGGCCGCTGGGGTCTCGAGGGAGAGGCCGAGCTTCTTCCGTCGATTCTTCGTGAATCGGGTCATCGCCACCCTCTCTTTGCTTCGGCCGTCCGTGCGGCCGAGAGCCGACGCCTGGCTAAAGGCTCAGACGTGGGTATTCTAAACCGATCTCGCTCACCGTGCAGGGTCGTCTCGAGGTTTGAGAGAGCGTGCCGCCGCCTCATTTCCGCGGCGGTTCGCCTCGGAGAGGGAAGCGCCGGTGAGACAAGCGACGACGAACCCGGCGGCGAAGGCGTCGCCGGCCCCGGTCGTGTCCACGACCTCAAGGGGCTCGCTTGCGAAGCGGGCTCGTTCCTCTCCCCGCCAGGCGAGCGACCCGTCCTTTCCCAGGGTGAGACTGCCGACGGAAAAGCCCTTTGCCAGGGCGTTGACGATCCCTTCTCGGTCGCTTTCCCCCGTGAGGGCCTTCCCTTCCTCGACGTTGGGGAAGAGCCAGTCGACCGCCTCGAGTTCCTCGAGGAAGGCGGCGACCCCGAACTCGCGCACGAGGTTCGCCGGCGGCGGGTCGACCGAGATCGTCATCCCTCGCGACCGAGCGATCGCGATCGCCCGCCGCGCCGCCGCGCGTTGCGAAGGGGAGAGGAAGCTGTAGCCGGAGAGGTGAAGGTGGTCGGCCCCGCGGAAGGGGTCCTCGGTGATCCACAAGGCGTCCAGGCCGTCGTTCGCCCCGCGGGAGCAGAGGATCGTCCGTTCCGCGCCCGTCCACAGGGAGACGATCGTCCCGGTCGGAAGGGCGGCCCGCTTCACGCAGGCCTCGACCCCCAGCGTCTCCAAGGAGCGGACGAGGAGGTCGCCCGCGAGGTCGTCTCCCACGCACCCGATAAAGACGACCGCCGCTCCTTCACGAGCCGCCGTCCGCGCGAAGTTCCCCGCCGATCCGCCGGGGACGGCCTCCACCGTCGTCCTTTGTTCCCCTCCCCACGGGAAGGCCGCGGGGAGCTCTGCCCGCACGTCGAGATTGAGGTCTCCCAGGACGACGATCCGGCTCAATCGGGATTCCGCAGACTGGTGATCGCCTCGGCGAGGGCGCGCACTCGCTTGAGGTCGACCGGCGCCTCGAGCTTCCCGTCCCGCTTGAGGGAGGTGCCGACGATGAACCCGTCCGCGTCGAGGTAGGTGGAGAGGTTGTCGATCCGCACCCCGCTCCCCACGAAGACCGGAAGCGAGGAGACGTGTTTCACCGCCTCGAGGTCCTCGGGCGAGGTGCGCTTGCCGGTCGCGATCCCGGTGACGATCAGGCCGTCGGGGTGGTCCCTCACGGCGTCGAGGGCCGCCTCCTCGACCGACCGCGGGTGGGCGGCGTGCTTGACGTGGATGTCGGCGAGGATCGCGATCGACGAGCCCAGGTACTTTCGCAGTTCGAGGAGCGTGCGCGCCTCGCCCTCGATGATCCCCTGATCGGTGAAGGCGACGCCGCAGAAGACGTTCACACGGATGAACGAGCCACCGGTCGCGGCGGCGATGGCGATCGAGGCGGTCCCGTCGTTCCGCAGGACGTTCACCCCGATCGGGAGGCGCGCCTTCCGCGTGATCTCCTGCACGATTACCGTCATCGCCGTGATCGTCTCCTTGGGGGCAAGCTTCGCGAACGGCGCGTCGCCGATGTTCTCGACGAGAGCCGCGTCCACTCCGCCCTCCTCCAGGGCCGCAAGGTCGCGCAGGGCGGCGTCGATGATCGACGGCACCTTCTCCCCCTCGTAGCACGGGCTTCCCGGAAGGGGAGGGAGGTGGATCATCCCGATGAACGGTTTGTCACAGGAAAAGGGTTCCATCGCGGAGGTAACTATACCCCTTCCGGGAAGGGAGACAACCGGGGAGGTCGCGCGCCTTTCGGATGCGGCTGGGGTCGGCTAGAATAACTCGTTGCAACGATCGTTACCTCGTTTTCGACCACAAGGAGGTGCTCGCCCGATGGAGATCGAGAGACTGGAGGAGGTCGCGCGTGCCCTCGTCCCGCCCGGGAAGGGGATCCTCGCCGCAGACGAGAGCCTCGGGACGATCAAGAAGCGCTTCGAGCGCGCGAGCGTCGCCTCGACGGAGGAGAATCGCCGCGCCTACCGCGAGCTCCTCTTCACCGCCTCTGGGATCGAGGCGTTCATCAGCGGAGTGATCCTGTTCGACGAGACGATCCGCCAGGCGACGCGGGACGGGGTCCCGTTCCCCGAGGTCCTGGCGGAGAAGGGGATCCTCCCCGGGATCAAGGTCGACCAGGGGACGAAGGAGCTCGCCGGGTTCCCGGGGGAGAAGATCACGGAGGGCCTGGACGGCCTGCGCGAGCGCCTCGTCGAGTACCGGGGCCTCGGGGCCCGCTTCGCCAAGTGGCGCGCCGTGATCGAGATCGGACCAGGGGTTCCGACCCGGGCCGGCCTCGTCGCGAACGCGCACGCCCTCGCGCGCTACGCCGCCCTGTGCCAGGAAGAGGACCTCGTCCCGATCGTCGAGCCCGAGGTCCTGATGGACGGGGAGCACGACCTCGAGCGCTGTGCGGAGGTGACGGAAGAGACGCTGCGTCAGGTCTTCTTTGCCCTCGCCGAGCACCGCGTGCACCTTGAAGGAATCCTCCTCAAGCCGAACATGGTCCTTCCGGGAAAGTCCTCTCCGCGCCGGGCGAGCGTGGAGGAGGTGGCGGAGGCGACGGTGCGGTCCCTGCGGCGGGTCGTCCCCGTGGCCGTCCCTGGGATCATCTTCCTCTCCGGCGGGCAGAGGCCGGTCGAGGCGACCGAGCACCTGAACGCCATGAACGCGATGGGGCCTCACCCCTGGGAGCTCAGCTTCTCCTACGGCCGGGCGCTCCAGGACCCCGTTCTCGAGGCGTGGCGGGGAGAGGAGAAGAACGCCCCTAAGGCGCAGAAGGCCTTCCACCACCGCTCAAAGTGCAACGGCGCCGCCCGGAGCGGCAAGTACTCGGAGAGGATGGAGGTCGGGGCCCACTGACCGGGCGCCCGCTCGGAAGGGACCCCTCCTCGAAGAGGGGACCTCTAGAGCCAGGGCTCGATGTTCCGGTCCCGCAGGCGGATCGGGTGGTCGGAGTAGCGGATGATCCCCTGGCGGTCGATGACGAAGGTGTGGGGGACCCCCGCGACGCCGTAGCGCTCCTTGACCTCCTCCGCGGCCGCCTGCGACTCCCAGAGGGAGATGACCTCCGAATAGCCACCCGCGGCGAGGAAGTCCTCTAGCTCCTCGGCGCTCTCGTCGAGGCTGACCGCGACGAGGACGAGGCCATCGGGCGCGTAGCGCTCGCGCAGGGTCTCGAGGTAGGGCATCGTCTCCCGGCAGGGCGTGCACGCGATCTCCCAGAAGTCAAGAAGGAGGACGAGGCCGCGGAACTGGGAGAGGGAGACGTCCTCCCCCTCGAGGTTCTTCAGGGTGAAGTCGGGGGCCGCCTGCCCGACTTTGGTCCCTACCGGGATCTCTTCGCCCGGCGCGGAGACGACGATCATCTTTGTCGTCTTGTTCCGTGCCCCGCGGTCGTCGCTGACCGCAAGCTCGGCCGCGTAGCTCCCTGCGGCGCGATAGGTGTGGGTCGCCGTGATCCCGCTTCCCGTCGCTCCATCCCCGAAGCGCCACTCGTGCGAGACGATCGTTCCATCGGGGTCGTAGGAGGCGCTCGCGTCGAAGAAGACAGAAAGTGGTACCTGGCCGGCTGACGGGCTGCGCGTGAAGCTCGCCACGGGGGAGCGGTTGAGAAAGAAGCAGCCGGAGAGGAGGGCCGACAGGGCGGCGAGGAGCGTGACTCCAAAGGCGATGCGTCCGTTCTTCAAGCCCCTCCTTTGCTTAGGAACGACGAGGCCCCTCGCGGAGCCCCGTCTTCTTTGGTGCGGTCTCGGTCGGAAATGGTATGCCCGCTCACCTTGAACACGTACCACTCTAGCGCGGGGTTGTCAACGGACCGTGAACGGGGTGTGGAGGTCTGGTGAGGTGTACGGGGCGGCCTCGTCCTTCTCGCGTACGGGGATTCGTGGTAGGCTTTGCACGCAAGGAGGTGACGATGCGCAAGGCGTTCTTGTTCATCCTCTGCGTCCTCGTCTTTGCCACTGCGGCGGCCGGCGGCGAGGTGAAGGTGACCTACCTTGGCCACTCGTGCTTCACGATCGCGGCGGCCGACGGGAGCGTGATCCTGATCGATCCCTACTTTCGGTCGGTCACCTATCCGGGACTCCCCGAGCGCGCGGACATCGTCCTCGTCACGCACGAACACGGCGACCACAACGCCGTTGGTCGTGTGTCGGGAAATCCGACGATCGTCCGCGGCCTCGACGCAAGCGGGACCGTCGCGGCGGGGGAACAAGTGATCCGCGGGATCCCGATCGAGGTAATCCGCTCCTCGCACGGGTCGTTCTGCGGACAGGCGCTCGGCGCAAATGCGATCTTCCGCTTCACCGTAGACGGGGTTCGCTTCGCGCACCTGGGGGACATCGGAGCGCCCTTGACCCCTGACGAGATCGCGACCATCGGCGAGGTCGACGTCCTCTTCATCCCGGTTGGTGGGGCCTACACCGTCGACGCCGCTGGCGCGGTCGAGCTCGTCCGCGGCATCCCCTCCGCGCGCATTGTGATTCCCATGCACTACCTGACCAGCCACTGCCCGTGGAAGGAGATGGCGCCGGTCGACCCTTTCCTCAGCCAGTCCCCCTGGCCCGCCAAGCGCCTCGGCGTCTCCGAGATCGAACTCACTCCCGAGACGCTCCCCGCACAGATCGAGGTCTGGGTCCTCGAAGCGAAGGAGTAATCGGTAGTTAGTCGTTAGTGGTTAGTAATTAGTAGTTAGCAGAACCCAGTCCCGATGCCTTTGCCGGTAGCCTCTTTTGTTGGGGCGATCCTCGCCCTGAGCCGAGGCGGCCGCTTTCCGCGTCAGTGCTGAATGCACCTCCAGACACGATAAGCAGTTACC
>CAYHEK010000037.1:0-1388 GCA_964355545.1 uncultured Thermotogae bacterium
ACAATACGTCGAGTAGGCGACTGCATCCCCGGGCGGGACCCAAGAGCGGGTCCCGCCTTTCTCTTTCAGGCCGCGTTCCCTGCGACCTTGAGGGTGAACCGGAAGCAGGCCCCTTCGCCTTCTGCGTTCTCCGCCCAGATCCGCCCGCCGTGCGCCTCGACGAGGGCCTTGGCGATCGCAAGGCCTAACCCGGCCCCGCCGCACGTGCGCGCCTTGTCCGCCCGCCAGAAGCGGTCGAAGGCGTGGGCGAGGTCCTCGCTCGAGAGCCCCGGCCCGGTGTCGTAGACGCTCACCTCGACCGATTGAGCCTCCTCGCGCCGGGCCGCGACGCGGATCGTCCCGCCCGGGGGCGTGTAGCGGATGGCGTTTGAGAGGAGGTTTAAGAGGACCTGTTCCACGCGCTGGTCGTCGGCGAGGACCGGCGGGAGGTCGTCCGCAACCTCGACGAGGAACCTCACCTCGTCGTCCTCGAGTTCGACCCCGATCGTCGCGCGGATCCGCTCGAGGACCGTGCGAAGGTCGCACGGTGCAAGGTGGAGAGAGAGGGCTCCCGCGTCGGCGAGGGCGAGCTCCTGGAGGTCGGCGACAAGGCGGGTCGTCAAGAGGACTTTGTCGTGGAGCGCGGCGAAGTTCTCCTGCGTCGGCTCGAGGACCCCGTCCCTCAGCCCCTCGAGGCCGGCGCGGACGATGCTGATCGGCGTCCGCAGTTCGTGCGCCACGTCGGCGATCATCTGGCGCTTGGTCTCCTCCGCCCTCTCCAGGCTCGCCGCCATGGCGTTGAACGAATCGGCCAGGCGCCCGAGCTCGTCGCGGCTTTGGACCGAAACGCGCTTGCTCAAGTTCCCTTTGGCGATGTCGCTCGCGGCGGCCGCAAGCCGCCTCATGGGGTCAGTCAACTGGCGGAGGAGGAGGGCGGCGAGGATCACTCCGGCCAGGGCGGCGACCCACGCGGCGATCCAGAGGGCGCGGGTCACCGCGCCGAGGAACCGCCCTTCGAGGGAGCTCGCCCACGGAGCGGGCGGCTGGGGGAGGAGGCGGCCCACAACCTCGCCGCTTGACTCGATCGGAAGCCCCTGCGCAAGGTCCTGCGGCGGCACGCGGTCGCCCACGCGGCTCGGGTCCGGCGAGGCGATGACTACGCCATCCCGGTTGACGAGAACGAACGGGAACGGCTGACGGCCTTGCAAGAGGAGTCGCTCGAGGCCCTCCCAGCTCCCGCGGCGTCCGTAGTAGTCGGAGAGGAACTTAACCGAGACTGCTCCCTGGTTCCGCGCGCTCCGCCGCGCGAAGTCGGCGAAGGCGCGGTCGATCGAGTGGCTGAGGAGGAGGTACCCCAGGCCGGTCGTGAGGGCGATGATTGCGGCGAAGGAGACGAGGACCTTCGTCTG
>CAYHEK010000037.1:1488-14328 GCA_964355545.1 uncultured Thermotogae bacterium
AGGCGCTTCACGTGGGAGTCGATCGAGCGCTCGAAGCTCTCGTAGGTCCTCCCGCGCAGGGCCTCGAGGAGTTCAAGGCGCGTGAAGGCTTGCCCGGGGTGTTCCAAGAGGAAGGCGAGAAGGTCGAACTCCATCGGGCTCAGCTCGACCGGCCGGCCGTCGACCCACGCCGCGTGCTGGGAGAGGTCGAGGCGGATCCCTCTCACCTCGAGGACTGAAGGCCTCCCGCCCCTCCCCTCCGCGCGGCGGAGGACCGCTCGCACGCGCGCCTCGAGTTCCCGTGCGCTGAACGGTTTGACCACGTAGTCATCCGCTCCCCATTCCAGGCCCTTCACTCGGTCTCCCTCGTCGGCGCGGGCGGTGAGGAGGATGATGGGAACCTTCGATCTCGTCCGAATCCTTCTTGCGACTTCGAGGCCGTCGAGACCGGGGAGCATCCAGTCGAGGATCACGAGGTCGGGCGGGTCGGCCTCGAATCGCGCGAGGGCGCTCGGCCCGTCGGAGGCCGCGGAGACGCGGAAACCGGCCTGCTCGAGGTACCCCCGCACGAGCCCGGCCACCCACGCCTCATCGTCGACCACGAGGACATGTGGACTCATGTGTGTCTTTGCAGGTCCGTTTCTTGCGTGCGCGCCATCTTCCCGAGGGCCGCGAGCAGGCGGTCTACCTCGTCCTCGGTGTTGTAGTGGGCGATCCCGACGCGCACGAGGCCGCCCTTGTCCTCGAGGCCGAGCCGTTCTGTGACCGCGACGGCGTAGAAGTTCCCGTCCCAGACGAAGATGTTCTCGTTGTCGAGCCGGCGGGCGACCTCGGCCGGGGCGAGACCGTCCAGGGTGAAGGAGACAGTGGGGACGCGCCCGTCGAGACGTTCTGGGTTCGTGATCCCGTAGATGCGCAGGCCGGGGATCCTTTCAAGGCCAGTGAGGAGCCGTCGGCAGAGGGCGCGCTCGTAGGCGCGGATCGCGGCGAGTCCCGCCACGAGGTCCGCCCGCCGGCCGGCGAGGGGTGCGAAGTCCTTCCTTGACTCCTCTCCGAACCGCCGTCCGACCGAGGCGAGGTAGTCCACGGCGGCGCTTGCTCCAGCGATGCCCTCGAAGTTCGGTGTCCCGGTCTCGAACTTGTCGGGGGGATCGTCGCTCGCGGGGCGGACCTTGGAGGCAGGAAGCTCCGCGAGGAGGTCGTAGCGGCCGTACAGGGCGCCCAGGTGAGGACCGAAGAACTTGTACGCCGAACAGACGAGGAAGTCGCAATCAAGGGCCACGACGTCGATCGGGCCGTGCGGCGCGTAGTGAACGGCGTCCACGTACACCCACGCCCCGACCGCGTGGGCGAGTTCCCCGATCGCGCGCACGTCGTTCGTCGTCCCGACGGCGTTCGAGGCGTAGCCGCAGGCGACGAGCCGGGTGCGGCGCGTGATCGCCTCCTCGAGGCTCTCCCAGTTTAAGGTGCAGTCTGTCGGGTCGAAGTCGACCTCGCGGACGACGGCCCCTCGCTCGCGCAGGGCGAGCCACGGCGCGACGTTCGCGTCGTGGTCAAGCCGGGTGACGACGATCTCGTCTCCCTTCTTCAGGGTTGCGCCGACGGCGCGGCTTATGCGAAAGGTGAGGGTCGTCATGTTGGGCCCGAAGACGATCTCCTCCGGCCGGCGCGCATGGAGGAAGTCGGCGAGGGCGAGGCGGGCCTCGGCCACGGTCTCGTCCGTGCGACGGCTGTGGTGGAAGGCGCCGTGAGCGTTGCTGTTTCTCTCCACGAGGTAGCGGCGCATCGCCTCGATGACCGACCCGTGCACCTGCGTCCCTCCCGGGCCGTCGAAGAAGACGATCGGCCGGCCCGCGAGCGTCTCTTGGAGGGCGGGGAACTCCGCGCGCAGGGAGGAGACGGCTTTCTTGTCCAAGGGCATCGTTCAGTCCTCCTTACGATATTCTCTGGATGAGGCCGGCCGCCCCCGGCTCATCGCTCCCAAGGCCACTCCCCGGTGGCGGCGAGGAGATCGGATCGAACTCGATGGGTCCATATCCCGATTCTAGTCCCTGCGAGGGTACTCCTCACGGCCGCGCTGAGAAGAGCCTGGGGAAGGCTCTCGCAAGTTCGATCCTGGGCGTGCGCCTCGCGGGGAGGCGCACGCGCGCGGCGGAGGATTCCGGTACCATGCCGTCGCTCGAGGAGGATGGATGGATAAGAGAGAAGGAAGAGGGACGAGGCTCCGCGACCTCTTTCTCCTGCGAGAAGACGTCGTCTTCTTGAACCACGGTTCGTTCGGGGCCTGCCCGAAGTCCGTCTTCGAGGCATACCAGCGCTGGCAGAGGGAACTTGAGGAGGAGCCCGTCCTCTTTCTCGACCGGCGCTTCGCCACCCTGATGGCCGAGGCGCGCCTCGCCCTCGCATCCTACGTCGGTGCCGACCGCGACGACCTCGTCTTCACGACGAACGCCACAACGGCCATGAATATCGTCGCCCGCTCGCTCCCTCTCGCTGCCGGAGACGAGGTTCTCTCGACCGACCATGAGTACGGGGCAATCGACCGGACGTGGCGGCTCGTCTGCCAGCGGCGGGGCGCGACGTACGTTCGCGCGGAAGTCCCTGTTCCTCTTTGCTCTGCCGAGGATGTCGTCGAGGCCGTTTGGGCAAGGGTGACCCCGCGCACGCGCGTCTTCTCGGTCTCCCACATCACCTCGCCGACGGCGATCGTCTTCCCCGTAGCCGAGCTAGTCCGCCGCGCGCGGGAGGCGGGGATCGCGACCGTCGTGGATGGGGCCCACGCTCCGGGCCAGGTCGCCCTCGCTCTCGACCGCCTCGGGGCCGACTTCTACGCGGGGAACTGCCACAAGTGGATGATGGCCCCTAAGGGGGCCGGGTTCCTCCACGCTCGCAGGGAGTGCCAAGGGCTCCTCGAGCCCCTTGTCGTCTCCTGGGGCTGGGAGGCGGAGAAGCCGGGTCCTTCGCGATTCGTCGATCACCACGAGTGGCAAGGCACGCGGGACGTCGCCGCGTTCCTCAGCGTTCCCGAGGCGATCCGCTTCATGGCCGAGCACCACTGGGACGAGGTCCGGAAGCGCTGCCACATGCTTCTACGCCGGGCGCGCGCGGCCGTGACCGAGGCGACCGACCTTTTCCCCCTCACCCCGGACTCCTCAGACTGGTACGTCCAGATGGCCGCCTTCCCCCTTCCCACCGTGGCCGCGAAGGAGTTCCAGCGCCTCCTCTTCGACGAGTTCCGGATCGAGATCCCCGTGATCCCGTGGAACGGCCGGTCTCTCCTCCGGCCCTCCGTCCAGGGATACAACACCGCCGAGGACGTCGACGCCCTCGGCGAGGCGCTCAAGGGGCTCCTTCCTCGCTTCTCCGACTGCGGACCCGGCTAGCTGGGAGGGGCGAGGGGAACCGTCGGATGACGGAGAAGAACCCGCCTTGATCCTGACGCTTCGTCTCGCGCTTGGCTGGTGCCCTTATGAGGACGGCGAGGCGTCGCGCGGGCCGAGGAGGACCCCGGTAGGGCCATGCTCTTCCCAGTCACCGCGAGCGACCGGGAGGTGAGGCCAACCTCTCTTAATACGCTCAAGCGTCTCGTCGAGCGGGCGGACCCCGCTCGTCGAGTCCGCCGCCTCGACCGAGCAGGCGGCGACGGCCGCGGCGAGGGTGATCGTCTCCTCGGGAGAAAAGCTGCGGAGAAGGCCGGCGAGGAATCCGGCGACGGCCGCGTCCCCCGCGCCGGTCGTGCCGGCGGGGGTCACCGCGAAGGCAGGAGCCCAGACCTCGCGGCTTCCCCAACGCGAGCCAAGCTCCACTCGCCGGCCGGACGGAAGCCTCTCCTCCGAGGCCGTGCGCAGGTAGAGGCCCTGAGGGCCGAGCTTGAGGACAAAGAGGCGGGCCCCGGAGTCAAGAGCCCACCGGGCAAGAGGCTCGAGATCTGTCGGTATCTCGAGTGGAGAGGTCCGGCCGTGCGCCGGCAGGTCTTTGAGCATGAACGCAAGTTCGTCGAGGCTCGGGATGAACAGGTCCACGTGGGGGAGGACGCGTTCGAGGAACCCTTGCCAGTCGGCGCGCCCTGCTTCGGCGTCGGGATCGGGAAACGCGAGGTCGAGTGAAGTGAGGAATCCCGCCTCGTGGACGGCTCCCAGCCACTCCGCGAATCGGCGCCCGCCGTCGCGGTAGACCCGGCGCATGAACGGGGGATACCCGAAGTGGAGGATCTTTCCCTCGTCGAGCAGGGACGGATCGATCTCGGCGGGGTGGAATCGGTCGTTCGCGCCGGGGTGGTGAAGGAACGCGCGATCCTTCCCAGGACGGGAGAGGACGAGCGTGTAGGACGTAGTCTCGCCTGGCGCCACGCGGACCCCGGGGAACGACCGGCCGGATCTCCTCGCAAGGAGGGTCCTCACGAGGTCGCCGAGCGGATCGTCTCCGACGAGCCCGACGAGCTCCGCATCGATCCCCAGGCGCTCGAGCGCCCCGCCGACGTTCGCCACGGCGCCGCCCGGCCACAGCTGCGCTCGGCCGACCTCGGCGGTTCGCCCGGGGGCAGGGCTCTTCGCGTCTCGAGGGAAGGAGGGGAGAAGGTCGACGCACAGGTGCCCGACGACGACCACCTCAGGAGCCACGCTGCGGACCCCCTAGGACCGCTTGGATCGCCTCGCGCGTCGCCAGGAATCCGATCTCGAGCGTTGCGGCGAACGTTTCGCCGGGGAGGATCCGGCGGACCCGGCCGAGGCGATTCTCCTCCTCGAAGCCCAAGACGAAAGAGGTTCCCGGCTCAAGGCCCAGGACGTACTCTCCTTCCCCGAGATGCTTCCACTGGGTGAGGTGAGGGAGCGTCTCCTTGTCGTAGCGCAGGTACGCGGCGAGGGCGAGGCGAGGGTTCACGAGCCCGACGGTGACGCGGCCGTCCGCGTCGGCCTCGGCGTCGTGGTGGAAGACCTGCTCCCGGTACCCAGCCGTGGGCGCCTCGATCGTGCGCCACGTCGCGAGGCCGCGGGCGGCCTCGGCGTCCCGGGCGGTGACGCGGCTCTTGACGGAAAGGGTGCACCCTGAGTCGAGGAGGGGATACCCGAAGTTGCAGTGGTAGAGGAGCACGAAGGGGCTCTCGCGATGGCCGCGGTTCTCGATCTTGTCCTCGACCACAAGGTGACTCGCTCCATACTCTGTGCGGATCGTGCGGGTGAGCACGAGGTTGTCGCCGAAGAGTTCTGCGCTGCGCACTTCGCCCGCGAGTTCGAGGACGTAGCGTTCGTTCTGCCAGAAGCCCTCTGCGCGGACGAGGCGAGCCGGCGTGTTGCTCAACCGTCCGTGAGTGGGCCGCCCGTCGCTCGCCGGGCCGACGTTCTCCAGGCCGCAGGTCGCAAGAAGGCCCCCGGGGAACCGCCGCGCCCACCCGGCGGGCGTGTCCTGAAAGGCGTGCGGGTGGACGAGCCCGATCGGCGAGCACCAGGTGAGGTTCGTGCCGCGGAGGCTCGCGCGGCCGAGGTCAAACCCTCGATCGATGTGGACGACGAAGTCGAGCCCTCCTCCGGTCGAGATGCGGGCTTCCCTCACGCCGCGCCCGGGGCCGTCGATCGCCTCCACGAGGTCGATCGCGGCGAGCTGCCTCATATCGCCGACCCGCGCTAGGATCTCGTGTCGCTCCACGTGTCCACCTCAGATCGGAAGGGAGGGTTCGCCCCCCGCCGCGTGCAGAGGATCGCGGCGACGGCCGCGGCGAAGGCGAGCCCTTCCTCGAGTTGCTCCTTCCCCAGCGCGGCGAGCCGTGGCCTGTCGAGTCGCTCTGTGTCCCGTAGCCACGCGAGCAGGCCGGACATGAACGCGTCCCCCGCCCCGACGGTGTCGACCACTCGGACGCGCGGGACGTCGATCCTTGCCGTCGCATTTTGGGTGGCCCCCACGATCCAATCCGCCCCCGCGGTGAGAACCACGAGCTTGGGCCCACGCTTGAGCCAACGTTCTACGAGGTCTTGAGGGTCTCCGTGCGGGAGGACGAAGGCCGCGTCCACTCGGCTGAACTTGACGAGGTCGGAGAGCTCGACCCAGTGATCGAGCCGCTCAAAGTAGGCCGCGCGATCGCCGATCATGGAAGGACGGATGTTGGGGTCAAACGATAGGAGCCGCCGTCCCTTCTCTCGCTCCATGAGAGAGGTCAGGGTCGGGCCGATCGGGGACGAGGCCATCGAGTACGAGCCGACGTGGATGGCACGGAGGCTTGCCGGGAATGCCGCGGGGAGGTCGCTCGGACGGATCGCCAGATCGGCGGCGCCATTCCCGAAGAAAGCGTAGTCGGGCTCGCCTCGTTCGTCCTGCACGACGAAGGCAAGCGTGCTCGGTTCTTTCCCCTCTTGGACGTAGTGCAGGTCGACCCCGTTTGTCTCAAGGTACGAACGGAGCATCCGCCCGAAGAGGTCTTGCGAAAGTCGTCCCAGGAATCCGGCCGGCACGCCGAGACGCGCGAGTCCAACGGCGACGTTCGAGGGAGACCCACCGGGAAGCGGAAGGAAGCCCTTGTCCTCGCCACAGGGGATCTGGACGAAGTCGACGAGCGCCTCTCCCGCGACGAGGATGTCCATGTTCTCTAGGGCGCGGCGGAGGCCCGGGGCTTCGACCGCGGCTGGGAGTGGGCCGCGTAGTCGGTCACGAGGAGGTGAAGCGGCGGCTCGTCTTCCTCGATCGCCGAGAAGCGGCCCATCGGGTCGTGAAATCGATTGTCGTGGCTGTCGTCGTTCACGGTCGAGACTTCTCCGGCGAGGACCGCTCCGTCCTCCGACCAGAACGCGTGGTAAAGCCCTGGAGTCAGGGTGATGCTCTCACCCGGCGCGAGCGACGCCGTCTGTCCCGCTGGAGCGCGGTGGCTGACCCCGTCGAGGCTGAAGGAGACGTCGTCTTGGCTTAGGTTTCCCTGTCTGTCCGCCTGGTAGAGCTCAAGGACCAGGCGTCCGCCTCCGCGGTTGATGATGTCCTCCGTCTTCGCCCAGTGGAAGTGCATGGGCGCCACCTGACCGGGCCGGATGATCATCACTTTCTCGGCGTAGAGCTTTCCCTTTCCGAGCCCAAGGTCGGCCGCGGACCCGTTGCGCAGGGTGAAGAGGAGAAGCCCCAGCTCGTCGAAGCGCCCCTGGCCGTAGTCAGTGACGTCCCATCCGAGATGCCGGTCGACGATCTCCTGAGCCTCGAGCCCCCGCTTGGCCCAATCGGCGGGCGTCCAGAAGGCGAACGGCGGCAGGTAAAACTGGTGCGCCTGAAAGAAGGCGATGGCATCGCGAATGAGGGCGTTGACCTGGGAACGTTTCATTCAAGGATCTCCTTGCGACGCGCGGCACCCGTCCGAGGTGGGGTTCCTCCTTTGCGGGGGAGTGGCTTACTCCACCTCACATTCCGGGATCTAGCGCTCCCGCAGAGACGTTCGCCTCCTTAAGCGTCTCTTTGCCCGATCGAGACCGCAAGTTAGTTTGCACGGCTTGCTCCAACGGCATTCAGTTTTGGGCTCTCGCCGTTCGCGTTCGCGAGGTCTCCGGGAATCGAGCCGACGATCAGGCCCACGACCTCGTCCATGGACGTTTCGGCTGTGATCCGTTCTGCAACCTTCTTCCCGCGCCGCATGATCACGAGACGCGTGGCGACGGAGAAGACGTCCAATAGTTGGTGGCTGATGATGATGATCCCGACGCCCTGCGAGCTCAGCGTCCTCACTAGACCCAAGACCTTCTTCTGCTCCGCAACACCGAGGGCGGCGGTCGGCTCGTCCATGATGATGAATTTGGCGTTCCAGTAGATGGCGCGCGAAATGGCGACCGCCTGCCGCTGGCCTCCCGATAGAGTACGGATCCGGTTGCGGAGCGACGGGACTTCGATGTCCAGTCGGTTGAGGACCTTCCTCGACTCGGCCAGCATGTGCCCGTGGTCGAGGACCTTGACCAGTCCCAGGAATCGCTTCAGCTTCTCGCGTCCGAGGAAGATGTTCGAATAGACGTCGAGGTTCTCCGCCAGGGCGAGGTCTTGGTAGATCGTCTCGAGGCCCATCCTCAAGGCCTGCATGGGGTTATCGATCTTCACTTCTTTTCCGCCGAAGAAGACCTTGCCCGCGTCGGCGCGGTAGACCCCGGAGACCATCTTGATCAAGGTCGACTTGCCCGCGCCGTTGTCGCCGAGGAGCCCGACCACCTCGCCTGGATACACCTTCATGTCGACGTTATCGACCGCGACGAGACCGCCGAAACGCTTGGTGATGTTGCGGACCTCGAGGATCGGTTCCGTGGACACTAGTCCTCCTTGTGGACGAGTTCGGGAGAGAACTGATCGACCAGCACAGCGACGATGAGTATACATCCCACCGCAATGTACGAGTAGTACGTGGGAAGAGCTAGATTGGCGAGCCCCAGCACCAGGGTCGTGAGAACCATCGCCCCGACAAACGTTCCGGAGACCGACCCCTTCCCTCCGTACAGGCTCGCCCCACCGATCACCACGGCGACCACGGCGTCAAGGACCTGCGCGCTCCCGGCGGGGGCGCGCCCAGTGATGTAGCGAAGGACGTAGCAGACGCCGGCAAGCGACGCGAAAAACGAGGAGATCATGTAGACCTTGACCAAGTGTCGCTTGACGTCGATCCCTGCCCTCTCTGCTGCGTCGATATTTCCCCCGATCGCGTAGGTATGTCGCCCGAACCGCGTCTTGGCAAGGATGAACCCAAAGACCAAGGCGAAGACGAGAGTCAGCGCGGAGAGGTTTGGAATGATCGAGATGAGATGCTGAAAGTCTACAGAGCTGAGGCCCGTCGGCTCAACGAAAACGCGGAACATCTTTCCCGGAAGCCAGAAGAAGAGGAAGCCGTGGCCGATCGGGCCCACGGCTGAGGGCAGATCGTGGATGGGGACGTTGTTGCAGATGATCTCGGCGCACCCGTACGCGATCCCGTACATCCCAAACGTGGCGATGAATGGCGGCACCTTCAGGTGGGCGACAAGGAGCCCGTTGATGAAGCCCGGGAGGAGCCCGACCAGCAGGGCGGCCGCGATTCCGGCCGCGATCGCCATGGCCTGCGTCGTGCCGGCCGCCTGCAGCGTGACCATGATCTTGGCGCAGACGACCCCGGTGAACCCGACCATGAATCCGACGGACAGATCGATCCCGCCAGTGATGATGACGAACGTCTCTCCCACGGCGAGGAGGAGGACGATGGTCGACGAGACCAGGATGTTCTGCAGGGTGTCGAGACTGAAGAAGTTCGTCCCCAGGAGGGAGAAGGCGAGGACCTCGAACCCGAGGAAGATCAGCACCCAGCGCCGCATGACCCGGATGAAGACGCTTCGGAACCTGGGGTTCATCATCTAGTCCGCGTAGAGCAGCTCAGGGAACGAGCGGTCGATGAGCACCGCGCCAATCAGGATGATGCCGATCGCGATGAACCGATAGAAGATCTGCAGACCCAGCATCATCAAGCCGTTGTTCAACGTTCCGATCAGGAGCACCCCGATCACCGTGCCCCAGATGCTCCCTCTCCCGCCGGTCAGGCTCGCGCCGCCGATGACGACGGCCGCGATGGACAGAAGCTCGTAGTTTGAGGTAAACTGGGTGAGGATGCCGGTGTTGAGGAGGAAGACGAGCATTACGCCGGCGCACCCGGCGCAGAACGAGGAGAGGATGTAGACCTTGAGCAGGTGGCGGTTCACATCGATCCCGGCACGGACCGCGGCGTCCATCTTCCCGCCGATGGCGTAGGTGTGCCGCCCGAAACGAGTCTTCGCGAGCACGAAGGCGAGCACGACGAGGACGATCGTCACGACGACAACGGGAATCGGAATGATCCTCGCGAGCCCCAGGATGTCCTCGCGCGTCGCAAGCTGTGGCGGGCTGAGTGTGAGGCCGGTCTTGGGCGAGTGGTAGGCGATGAAGGCCGTGCCGATCTTGCGTACCGCTGAGGGAAGGAACGCAATCGGCAACCCGTCAGACAGGAGCCACGCGAGGCCATTAGCGATCCCCCACATCCCCAGAGTGGCGATGAACGGCGGGACGCGGAATCGCGTGATGAGGAGTCCGTTGATCGCTCCGGGAATCAGGCTCAAGATCAGGCCCGCGATCACCCCGGCTGAGATGCTCGCGAGCGCGCTGGCGCCGGCTGCGGTCAAGTCCCGCATGACGATCGCGCTCGTGACGCACACGAGCCCCATCACGAAGCCAATCGATAGGTCAATTCCTCCACTCACGACGACGAACGTCTCGCCGGCGGCGAGGAAGAAGAGCGTCACCGAGGCGAGCAAGATGTTCGAGTAGTTGGCGAGGCTTAGGAAGTCCCTCCCGGCTAGGCTGAAGACGAGAAGCATCAGGAATAGAACGAGCAGGGCCCAGTTCCTGCCAACCTGGACGAGCACCTGGCGGCTCCTTCGTTCTGTTGCCGACGGCATGGCACCCACCTTCTACGCCCGAGGCTGCTTTGCTGTCAAGTGCTAGAGATGGGGTGACGGGGAGTAGCTGTGGGAACGCTCCCCGTCACCCCGCTTAGCCACGGACTACTTACTGTAGATGTACTGCTGCGCGTCGGGGCTGTTCACGTTATCCCTCGTGAACACGAAGAAACCCGGCACGATCTTCTTCGGGACCGAGAGAGTCTTCCCGGAGGCGAGGTACCGATATCCCCAGTCCACGCACAGCGAGCCCATCTCCGCGGGCTTCTGAGCGAGGATGAAGTCAACCTCTCCCAGCTTCAGGGCCTCGATCAGCGTCGCGGTGGCGTCCCAGGTCCCGACCTTCACCACGCCGCTCAAGCCGGCCGCGGCGACCGCGGCGTGGGCGCCCTGAGCGCTGAAGACGTTGACGCCGAAGACCCCGGCGAGATCAGGATTCTTCTGCAGCGCGGCGGCGACCTGCGCCTGGGCCGTCTCCTGGACGTCGAGGCAGTACTCAACGCCGACGAGCTCCATCTGCGGGAAGCCCAGGAGCCCCTGGCGGAACCCGCGCTCGCGGTCCATCACGCTCGACGTGTCGGGGTTCGTGTTCTCGAGGAAGACCTTCCCCTTGCCGCCCAAGAGGACCGCCAGCTGCGCGGCCACGACCTCTCCGCCCAGCTTGTTGTCCGTTCCGATGTAGGAGAGCGGGAAGCTGTAGTCAGACGTCTTGGTGTAGTCCCCGTCGCCGAGGTACGTGTCCACGGTGATGATGGGGATTCCCTTGTCGAAGTACTTCTTGAGGACGGGGATGAGGGCCTGCGTTGACGTCGGCGCCGTGAACAAAAGGTCGATGTCTCCCCTCGCCATCAACGCGTCCAGGAACGGGACTTGGGCATCCGGGCCCCACGTGGCGGGATACTGCCCGACGATCAGCTCGACCTTGTCGGCTCCGAGCTTCGCCGCCATCGCCTTCGCGCCCTTCTCCATCGTAAAGTAGAAGGGGTCTGCAATTCCCGGCATGAACGCGATCTTGTACGTCTTCGCGGCGAGCCCAAAGCCGGCCGCCAGGACCAGCACTGCACACATGACCAGAATCATCCATCGTTTCATCGGGATGGCCTCCTTGTGCCCGATTTGGTGCTTGTTGATTGCTTGTTCTTTCCTGCCGAGCTTTTCCCTCTGCGCACCTCCTTTTCCAGCTGCGACTCAGTCGGTCTGGCCGTAGACTCTCGAGTGATGAGGAAAGTCTGCAGCGTGATCGCCCGAGTCTTGTGCGTCTCCTTCCCGCGGCCGATCGCTTCAAACAAGAGATCGCCTGCGGAGTAGCCCATCTCGTATGATTGCTGCGCCACGACGGTGAGGCTTGGGGTGAACGCCGATGCCCACTCGGAGTCGTCGAAGCCGACGAGGGAGACATCCTCAGGGCACCGGATCCCCAACTTCTTGAAGCACTGCAGTGCCCCGAGGGTCATCATGTTGTTCGTGCTGAAGATCGCGGTGATGTCGCGCTGCTCGAGGAGGGACTCCGTCGACGAAGCGCCCTCCTTGATCTGTGAACACCCCTGAGCGATGAGGCTCTCGTCCACCGGGAGCCCGTGCTCCACAAGCGCTCGCTTATAGCCTGCCATGCGATCTTCAATTGAGCTAACGCCGGGGATGCCCACGAGCAATCCAATCCGCCGATGGCCGAGTGCGATCAGGTGCTCCGTCGCTTCGTGCGCCCCTCCCTCGTTGTCCGAGAAAACCTCGTCGACCTTCATCCCGTCGATGTATCGATCGACGACCACGAGCGGCGCTCCGTGGTCGACGAGCGGCTTGAGCGTCTCCCCGCCGCGGAAGGTCGGAGCGACGATGAATCCGTCCACCTTGCGCTTCAGAAGCGACGCGACGTAGAACGTTTCAAGGTCTGGGTCTTCGTCGGTGTTGCACGTGATGAGTCCGTATTCACGGCGCCTTGCTTGTTCCTCCACGCCGCGGGCTACTTGCACAAAGAACGGGTTGCTGTGGTCGGGGAGAATCAGTGCGATGGTGTAGCTCTTGCCCTTCCGAAGGGCGCGCCCGAGAGGGTTGGGGTGATAGCCGAGTTCCTTGATCGCTTGGGTGACCTTCTCGGCCAAATCGCCGCTCACGAATCGGCTGCCGTTCACGACATTGGAGACCGTGGCGATCGATACCCCAGCTCGTTCGGCCACATCTTTGATTGTGACGCTCATCCGACCTCGCGTGGGCGACAAAACGTTTAGTTAAACGTTTAGTATACACGGATTTGCTCCGTTGTCAAGGGAGTCGATGAGGCGATGATCGATTCCTTTCCTCCTCGAGGTCATCGGTCCTCTCACCAGGCACTCTGTGGCTCCACAGGCCCTTGTGGGCGAGGGCGAGATGCAACACGAGAAGAACAGTGCAACAAGGTGTGCCTGGCGAGCGCGGGAGGGCGAAAGGGGACGATCCAGTGTCAGAAGAGCTTCGCCGGGTC
>CAYHEK010000038.1:0-14106 GCA_964355545.1 uncultured Thermotogae bacterium
CCCCCTCATGCCGCCAGGCTAACCGATGCGGTGGGGATTTTGCAACCACCTCTAGGCATTTGTACGGCTTGTCGGGAAGGGCTATGATGCGAAGGGAGGGTTGAGGTCTGGAGTAAAGGGGTCATGCTGCCTTTTCTGTGGAGTCGTCTCGGCGTCCGAGCGACGCCTTTGGTGCCTCACAAGCTGATCCGGATGTGACAGCTACTGGCGACGGAAGGGACGAGCCAGGATTGCCGACCGGTCTTCGCGGAAGCACAACAGCGGGAACGATTGCCAGGAGGCGCGTAGTGCGTGACGTTTTCATCTGCCATGCATCGGAGGACAAAGACGCCGTTGCGCGACCCATTGCGGAGGCACTGACTCAGAGAGGCTTCTCAGTCTGGTACGACGAGTACGAGCTCAAGCTCGGCGACAAGCTGCGGAGGTCCATAGACGGGGGACTCTCCAACTCCAGATACGGGGTCGTCGTCTTGAGTTCCGCTTTCTTCTCGAAAGAATGGCCGCAGCTGGAACTGGATGGCCTCGCCGCACGAGAATCCGAAGGTGAGAAGGTGATCCTACCGATTTGGCACGGGGTTGACCAGGTGTATGTCGCCCGATACTCGCCAACTCTAGCTGACCGGGTTGCTGTCACTACCCGCGAAGGCATAGGGAAGGTCGTTGACGAGATAGAGCGAGTCCTGCGGAGTCCGGGAGGATCGAAACCGGTTGCTGACAAGCGCGCGTCGCACTCCACAACTGGCCGGAGCGCAGCAACGCTCTTGCTGAGTAAGCTCGCCCGACACGAGCTGGAGGATCGCGCATTCTTGGTTTTCACCGAAGAGCGAGAGGAGGTTGCGCTTAGGCAGCTCGAGCGGGAGCTTCGAGCCATTGGCAAGGGCATCTTCGGCAATCGGCCTGTCGATTCTCTTGTAGGGAGGGAGGATTCTGAGCAGCTTCTGCGAGACGGGCATCGGATGCTCACAGACATCCTCCGGCGGTTCCTCCCAGTTTGGGTCAGCGCGATCGACGCAGGCGCGCTCGCGGCTGCCCGAAGATTGGGAGTTGCGGCTCACGAGATGTATGAGCGTGCTGGCTCACGGTATCAATCTGCTGCATCCCCTGGCTGGGATCCGCTTCAGACGCAGTTCGAGACCGTCGCTGTCGCCTATGCTCTCGGCGGCTATGCGATCGCAAAGGACAAGGCAGGACTGGCTAGTGTCTTTCTGAATCGCGGCAGCGCGTTCAGTGCCTCCTGGAGAGATCGGTCGTGGTTCCGTTACGTCGGGACCGAGCTCGCCAGAAAGGGTCGGATCAAGAAGTCGTTGATTCCGCTTGTGGTTGACTTCTGGGGTCACGACGAATACGCCTTGGACGTCCTCGGAGGCGAAGACGGGCTGACAACGACTGCATGCCAGTTCGACTTTCTTCAGTGCGCCAGCGTTCTCGCTGTCCAAGGGAAGACTCAGGATTGCTTCCCGAGCTTCTCTGTCTATCACAAGATCCACGTGCAGCCAATCATCGAGAAGATCATCTCAGCGTGCCTTGACGGCATCTGGCTGCCTCCCATGGTCCCAGCAGCGTGTGCGGCGTTGATTGCAGCCTTGGACGCGTTCGCGGCGAACTGGTCGGGCTTCGAGCACGATTGGGAGATCGACAACTGGAGCAGCCCGGCCGTTATTCGTTTTCTGGCTGAGAACCTACCCAGCGATCGAGGAACGCAAACCTGAGCTTGGAGCTAAGCTGCCCCAGAGGCTCTGGAACGAGACAGGGATGGGGGGGTGCAAGACACTTGCCACGTGACGCGTCCAGCGGGGTCAGATCTTGACATGCAACATCGCCCGCGGCAGTTTGATGCCATGGCGCGTCCGCTGGGTCTCGCCGGCGCCGAGCTGCGCTCGAGAGCTCTACCGCTTCCTCAGGAGAGGACGTAGCTCTGCAGGCCGGTCACGAGGGCCTGGTACTCCTTGCGGAGCTTCATGGCGGTGAGGGCTCCTCCGCCGAAGCCGGTCATCCCCTTCGCCACCACGACGGCGACGTGATCTCCTTTCTGCCCCACGGTCACGTTGAACTTCGCGCGACGGACGAGCGGGCCGAGCATGGCGCCCCACGCGGCGCTCCCGCGGCCGTAGACGCCCTGGAGCTTGTCTCCGCTCTCGAGCCGATACCCGCGCTCTGCCATGAACAGGGCGACCTTGTCCGCGATCTCCTCGGGACTCGCCCCGGAGAACTCCATCGTGGATGAGGTCTCGGTGTTCGTCGACCCCACCATGGCCACGTTTCCCATCGGTCCTCCTTTGCCTACTTGCCAGCGAAAACACCACTCTGCCCGACAAGTGTACGCCGTCGGGAATCATCGTAGTCAGGCGATCCGCCCGAGGCAAGGACGCGGGCGACGGGCTTGACCGAGTCACTTGGGCGCAGCTAGGATACGTGATGGTGGATGAGTTTGCCTTGCCGGCCAGGGCGCCGGTCGATTGGGATGAGCAGGCTGTGCGGGCGTGGCACGCCCGCGACACGGAGAAGCGTGAAGGAGGTGCGATCGTGAAGTGGCGATGGGGTCTTGGAGTTGGTCTTCTTGCGTTGCTTGGGACGATCCTCTCGCTGGCTTCCCTGGGCGAGGGTGGCGCTACGGCCGTGGTGGGGGATCTCGCTGCCTTCAAAGCGGCGCTCGAGGCGGACGGGTTCCTTGTCCAGGAGGGGAAGCTCACCGCGTTTGACATCGTGAAGCTCTGCTGCAGCGGCGCCCTCGCCAGCTGCCTCGCGAACAACGCCGGGGCCCCGTACAAGGTCTACTTCCTCCCCCCGGCGCCGGATCAGACCGTCCCGAACTCGGTGCCCTGGGCGTACTGCCTCCGCCCGGATGAGGCGATCGTCCTTGTGGGGCGGACGCCGCCCACGGCCGCGTACTTCAGCTACGAGACGTTCTTGGCCGCGAGGTACTCCGGGGTCGAACAGGTGCGGCGGCGGATCCTCGCCTGCATCGGCGACTCGCAGAACCACCTGACGATCCAGACGATGGACGGAGCGGACGGGACCTCATTCAACGCGGAGACGATCCTCATCACGACCGCGGACCGCGGGATCGACGCCCGGGTGCGAGCGGCGGCGACGCGCGCCGGCTACTCTCAGGGGATCGTCAACACCGACGTCGTCCCCTCGTCCGTGGTGAAACTGGGGCTTGCCTACGAGGCGGACGAACTCGTGACGATCAACCGGATCTTCCTCCCCGAGTCTCTTGAGGCCCTCCGGGCGTACATGGAGGCGTCGCAGGTCGTCCTCCGCGTGACTCCGAGGGAGCCTGCGGTGCTCGATCCCTTCCCGACGCCTGTCTTGCGGGTCCGCGGGACCGGGACGACCGAGATGGACCTCGCGCCGGCCCTGGAGGCCCTGCGGGAGGCGATCCTCGCGAAGTACTCGGGCCTCTCGACGACGGAACTTGAGACGAGCGTCTGGCTCGAGGATAGCTTCGATGGCCTGCAGCGAGGCGTCGAAATGTACGCGCCGACGCGGGACACGATCTACTTCTGGACGCAGCCGTACTTCAAGCTCCCTGCCGGCCCCGACGACTTCGTCATCGTCTACGGTGTGAACCACGAGAGGACGGGGAAGGCGACGTACTCGAACTTCAGCCTGTACGCCGATCCGACCCTCAAGCTCGGGGTCGTGGGCGAGAATAGTCGCGTCTTTTACGGGAGCGCGCGCGAGTACCTTCCCGGCCATCCCCTCGCCGACTACTTCTACGTCTGGAAGATCGCGCGGGACTGCGCTTCCGACCCGAAGTGCCTTGAGCTTGCGAACTGCTGTTGCCAGAAGCTCGACCTCGACGCGCTCCCGGATCTCTGGGTCGCCTTCCGCGTCTACCTTGAGAAGGAGACGAAGGTCGGTCCGGCCTTCTCCGAGATCCTGTACGACCGCGCGATCGTCTTCCGGCCACGCGAGTAGTCGGAAAGGGGAGAATAGGGTCTGGTGCCTGTGAGCCGTTTGTGCCGCGGCCGATCTAGCTGAAGGGTTCGAATCGATCCTGAGTTGCCTTGCAGATCGGGCAGACGGCGGGCGGCCGGTCGCGGGCGCACAGGTAGCCGCACACCCGGCAGCGCCAGACCGGGATCCGCCCTGAGGGTGGTGAGAAGACGGGGCCTCCCGCGTCGCCTCGCGCCTCCCTTTGTGGTCGGCGCTCGGGGACGGGGGCGAGAGGCCTCTTCTCTTGGAGGACCTCGTCGGACACGTAGAGGCCGCAGAAGCAGCTTCCCCAGTCGAGGAGATCGGCGTCCCGGTAGTCGCAGGGGCAGACGATGTCTCGGTCCCTTTCTCTGTTTCCCGAGGCAAGCCGGCACGGGCAGGCTCGGTACCCGTAGCGGCCCGCGTTGACGAGGAGCCCCTCGACGAGGGTGCGGGTGAACTCGCGGTCGGGATTGAGGTGGTACCCGGACGCCTCCGCCTCGCGCTCAAGGCGCGAGTGCAGGGCGTCCACAGGGGACGGAGAGGGGGTGGGATTCGCGCTCACCCTTGAAGCGCCTCCCGGATCTCCTCCGGCTTGAACCCCACTATGCAGCGGCTGTCGTCGATGACGAGCGTCGGGAAGGACTCCCCGCGGCCGAGTCGTGTGAGCTCGGCGAGGGCGGCCTCCCGGTCCTCGTCACTCGCGAGATCCACGTAGACGTACTCAAACGGGACCCCAAGCTCCTCGAGGAGCCGGCGGGTCTTCTTGCACCACACGCACGTCGAGATGCCGTAGAACGCCGTCCGATGTCGGCAGTCCGCCCTTCCCGTCACGCTTCCCTTTGCATCCACATCCTCCCTCCTCTCCGTGAAATGGAATTCGAGCCGGGTACGCCTTTCTCTCCCGCAAATGGTACAGCGGGCGGCCCGCTCGTTCCTGAAGGCCCAAGGTGGAGGCGGCCAGATCCCGTGCCCGCTCGTCAAGGCGGCTGCTTCGGCAGCCCGCAGGCGCCGCGTTACCCGGCGGGCTTTGTTGCCTCCTTGCCGCAGCCTTGGGAACGGGCTACCGTCTCTCTTGGATGAAGAACCGTCAGGTAGCGAGGATCCTCTACGAGATCGCCGACCTCCTTGAGCTTGAGGGGGTGGCGTTCAAGCCGCGCGCCTACCAGCGCGCCGGTCGGGTCGTGGAGACGCTCGCCGAGCCGATCGAGGAGGTCACCGCCCAAGGGAGGCTCGAGGAGCTCCCCGGCGTGGGCGAGGCGATCGCCGCGGGCGTACGCCTCGCGATCGGGACGGACGCCCACGCCCCGGAGCACCTTGACTTCCTCGAGCTCGGCCTTCTCACCGCCCGCCGCGGCTGGGCTGAGGCGCAGGACGTCCTGAACACCCTCGGCGCGGCCGAGTTCCTCGCTCTCCTCGAGCGGTGAGCGGGTCGCACCGCTTCGCGAATCGGGTCAGTTCACGTCGACTTCGCGGTTGTTCTGGTCGAAGATGCGCGGGTGGAGGGCCAAGCTCCGCAGCTCGCGCAGGAGGACGCGGAACGACTCCGGAAGGCCGGGCTTGGGGAATTCCTCGCCCTTCAGGATCGCCTTGTATAGCTGAATCCGTCCTCTCGTGTCGTCCGACTTCACGGTCAGCATCTCCTGGAGGAGAGCGGAGGCGCCGTAGGCCTCGAGGGCCCACACCTCCATCTCACCCAGGCGCTGTCCTCCGAACTGGGCCTTCCCTCCCAGGGGCTGCTGCGTGATCAGGGCGTACGGGCCGGTCGAGCGGGCGTGGATCTTCTCGTCGGCGATGTGCTCGAGCTTCAGCACGTACATGTAGCCGACCGTGATCGGCCGGGAGAAGGGCTCTCCCGTGCGGCCGTCGCGCAGGATGACCTTTCCATCGGAGTTGTCCCCCTCGGCGAGGCCGGCCTTCTCGCGCACCACGGCGAGCTCAGTCAGGATCTCGTCCTCGTGCGCGCCGTCGAAGATGGGAGAGTTGACGAACTCGCCCTTCAGATGGGCGAGCCACCCCAGGTTCGCCTCGAAGATCTGCCCCAGGTTCATGCGCGAGGGGACGCCCATCGGATTCAACAGGATGTCGACCGGTGTCCCGTCGGGGAGGAACGGCATCTCCTCCACGAGGAGGATCTTCGAGATCACGCCCTTGTTCCCGTGCCGGCCGGCGAGCTTGTCCCCGACCGCGATCTTCTTGCACTGCGCGACAAAGACCTTGACCAGCTCGTTCACCCCTGCGTCCAGCTCGTCCCCCTGGTTGCGGGAGAACTTCTTCACCTTGACGACCTTCGCCGTCCCGGAGACAGGCGGCATGCGCAGCGAGGTGTTCTTCACGTTGCGCGCCCGCTCCCCGAAGATGGAACGGAAGATCTTCTCCTCCGGGGTCGGCTCGGACTCCCCGCGCGGGGTGATCTTTCCAACGAGGACGTCGCCCGTGCGGACGACGGTCCCTACGCGGACGATCCCGTCCTCGTCCAGATTCTTCAGGTCCTCCTTGGAGATGTTGGGGATGTCCGCCGTGATCTCCTCCGGTCCGAGCTTCGTCTCCTCCGCCTTGACCTCGAACTCCTCGATGTGGATCGAATCGAGCGTGTCCTCGCGGACGAGGCGCTCGCTGATCACGACGGCGTCCTCGTAGTTATAGCCCTCGTAGGGCATGAAGGCGACGAGGAGGTTTTTCCCCAGGGCGAGTTCGCCCAGGGCGCTCGAGGGGCCGTCGGCGAGGAGGTCGCCCTTCCTCACCGTCTGGCCCTCATCCACCACCGGCCGTTGATGGAGGATCGTGTTTTGATTCGAGCGGTCGAACGTGACGAGGGGGTAGGTCTTCTTCTTGCGACCCTGCTTGAGGACGATCTGGCGCGCGTCGACCTCGTTCACGACCCCGTCCTCCTCGGCGAGGAGGAGCATCCCGGAGTCCATCGCTGCCTGCCTCTCCAGGCCCGTCCCCACGAGCGGGGCCTCTGGCCGGAGGAGGGGGACGGCCTGGCGCTGCATGTTCGCACCCATCAGGGCGCGGTTTGAGTCATCGTGCTCGAGGAAGGGGATGAGGGCCGAGGAGATCCCGACGAGGGCCTTGGGCGAGACGCCGATGAAGTCGACCTCGCTCGGCGGGACCAGGCGCACGTCCTCGCGGCCGGTCCGCACCTCCACCATCTCCCCCAGGATCCGACCGCTCTTCCCGAGCGGGGCCGTGGCGGGGGCGATCTTGTACTTCTCCTCATCGTCGGCCATCAGGTAGATGATTTCGTCGGTGACCTTTCCCTTCACCACGCGGCGGTAGGGCGCGACGAGGAAGCCGTACTCGTTCACCCGCGAGTAGCAGGCGAGCGACGTGATTAAGCCGATATTCTGCCCTTCAGGCGTCTCGATCGGGCAGATGCGGGCGTAGTGTGAGGTGTGCACGTCGCGCACCTCGAGCTTTGCCCGGCGCTTGGTGAGGCCGCCGCCGAGGGCGTTCAGCCGACGCTTGTGGGTCAGCTCGGTCAAGGGGTTCGTCTGCTCGAGGAACTGGGAGAAGCGACCGGTGTAGAAGAGCTGATTGATGGCGCCCTGCACCGTGCGGGTGGAGATGAGCCGGCGGATCGTGTCCTTCTCGTCCAGGGCGTACTTGGAGAGCTTATCGCGCGCCATGCGCGCCATTCTCACGAGCCCAGTGCGCAGGGCGTTCTCCGCGAGCTCGCCGGGGAGCCGGACGCGCTTGTTCGCCAGGTGATCCTTCTCGTCGAGGATCGCGGGGTTCTCCGGCACCTCGAGGAGGAGCTTGATCGTGCGCACGATGTCAGCGAGGTAGAGGACCGGCTGCCGGAGTTGCATCCCGAGCTTGCGGTTCACCTTGAACCGGCCGACCGCGGAGAGATGGTAGGTCGTGGGATGGAAGTACAGGTTCTCCACGTACTCCGCCATCTGCGCCGGCGAGGCCCGATCCGATGGTCGCAGGCGGTGGTAGACCGCGCGCAGAGCGTCCTCCTGGGTCGCGATCTGGTCCTCTTCTAGGGTCTTCTGGATGATCCGGGTGACGAGCCGGATCGAGTGGAGGCGAGCGCCGACAAGGCTTGCGAGGTGCTCCTTTGCGAGCTGTTGCCCGGCGAGGAGAAGGACCTGCTTTGCCTTCTTCACCGGCGCCGCCGCGAGGTAGCCAAGGTAGGGTTCGAGCGTCTCGACCGTCACCGGGGAGACTTCGAAGCTGTAGTAGGAGCGGATCCTCTCCTCGCCGAACCCGAGGGCCTTGAGGAGGACTGTGACCGGGACCTTCCCCTTGCGGTCGAGGTTCGCCTTGAGCGTCATGCGGCGGGTGTCGAGGATCACCTCGAGCCACGCCCCCAACCCAGGGAGGATGTGTCCCTTGTACTGGGTCTTCTCCTCCTGGGTGAAGTAGGCACCAGGGGAGCGCGTCAACTCGTTCACGAGCGCGTTCTCCGAGCCGTTGATGATGAACGTCCCTCGGCTCGTCATCATCGGGAAGTCGCCGACGTAGAGCTCCGTCTCCTGAAGGAGCTTCGCGTCCTGCAACAGGCGAGCGGTGACGCGCAACGGCCGCGAATACGTGAGGTCCCTGTCCTTGCAGTCGCTCTCCGAGTTCCTCGCCTCGCCCAGGTACGGCTCGACGAACTCCAGGCGAAGCCCGTCCTTCCCGTGTCCTTCGATGGGGGAGACGTCGGCGAAGGCCCGCACGATTCCCCCCTCGACGAACTTGTCGAAGGATTCCCTGACGTCTTGCAGGAGGTAGGGCGGAGGAAGGATCTCTTGGATCCGCCCGTAGGATCTCCGTTCTTGCTGTACCATCGTTACCCTCCAAAAGAACGCTCTGCCTTAAGGCGCCGCACGCCCCCAAGGCAGATCGCAACGGAAAGAACCTGGACTCGTCAACGACTTCGCGCTTTTTTAGTTTACTGCTTGAGCTCGACCTCGGCTCCCGCGGCCTCGAGCTTCTCCTTGATGCTTGCCGCCTCGACCGCTCCCACTCCCTCCTTGATGACGGCGGGGAGGTTGTCGGCGAGGTCCTTGCACTCCTTGAGCCCCTTGCCGGTGATCTCCTTGATCTCCTTGATGACCTGGATCTTCTTCTGGCCGGGGGTCGTCATCACGACCTTGTAGGTCTCGACCGCCGCCGCGCCCTCCCCTGCCCCGCTGGCGGCACCGGGGGCCGTGGCGACCGCGACGGGCGCCATCATCGCCGCGGAGACGTGGAATCGTTCCTCGATCATCTCCACGAGATCGGCCAGGTCCTTGACGGTCATGTTCTCTATTTCCTGAAGGATCTCTTCCTTACCCATTCGACTCCTCCTTCTTTCCTTCTCGTTGCTTGCGGACTTCATTCAGGACGTTCGCGAGCTCGCGGACCTTGGCCTGTAGGACGACCGCGAGGGAGCGCATCGGGCTCTGGAGGAGCATGGCGAGCTTCGCCAGGAGCTCCTCGCGCGAGGGGAGGGTCGCGTAGCGCTTGACTTCGCCCTCGACGACGACCGTCTTCTCGAACAGCCCGCCCTTCGGGGTGTAGTTCGGGGCGTACTCCTTCCGGCACTCCTCGGAGAGCTTGAACGCCGTGGCCGGGTCGTCGTAGCCGATGGCGACCCCGATCGGCCCGGTGAAGAGCTTGGCGAGGTCGGGGAGTCCGGCCTGCTCAGCCGCGATCCGGGCGAGGGTGTCCTTCACGACGCGGAACTCAAGGCCCGCCTTGGTGAACTTGGCGCGCAGCACGACCATCTCGTTCGCCTTGAGGCCCCGGTACTCAGCGAGGACGAGCGAAGCCGCCTGTTCAAACTTCTCCTTGAGGACCGCGACTTCCTTCGTCTTCATCTCTGTGGGCATGTTCTTTACTCCTAGTGAACCCTTTCGGCAAGCGCAGTCACTTCTGCGAGATCGAGGACGATCCCCGGCCCCATGGTGGAGGAGATCACAAGCTTCTTGATGTAACGGCCCTTGATCCCCTCCTCGGGTCGGCGCTCGCCGACCGACCGGATGAGGGCAACGAGATTCTCCTTGAGAAGAGCGGCCTCGAAGGAGGCCTTCCCGAAGACCGTATGGATGACGCCGAAGCGGTCGCTGCGGAACTCGACCATTCCTTTCTTCAGCTCATCGATCACGCGCCCCACGTCCTTGGTGACCGTGCCCGTCTTGGGGCTCGGCATCAGCCCGCGCGGGCCGAGGATCTTCCCCAGCTTCCCCACGACCGACATCATGTCCGGCGTGGCCACGATTTTGTCGAACTCGAGCCATCCGCCCTGGATCTTCTTTGCCAGGTCGTCCCCGCCGACGTAGTCCGCGCCCGCCTGCTCGGCCTCACTCGCGCTCTCCCCCTTGGCGAAGGCGAGGACGCGGGCCGTCTTCCCGGTGCCGTGCGGGAGGGCGCAGGTTCCGCGCACGATCGTCTGGCTCGCCTTGATCCCGAGGTTGAACGAGGCCTCGGCCGTCTCGTCGAACCCGGCCGTCGCGCACGCCTTCATCTTGGCGACCGCCTCGTCGAGGGAGTACGTGCGCGGCCGCTCGAGGAGCGCTGTGACCTTCTGGTATCGCCTACTGTGTCTCACGACTCCACCACCTCGACGCCCATGTTCTTCGCCGTACCCTTAATGATGTTGATTGCCGACTCGAGCTTGTAGGTGTTTAGGTCGGGGAACTTTCGCTCGGCGATCCGTCTCACCTGCTCTTCCGAGATCACAGCGACCTTCGTCCGGTTCGGTTGCGGGGAGCCAGATTTTATCCCCGCGGCCATCTTGATCAACTCCGCGGCCGGCGGCTGCTTCAGGACGAAGTCGAAGGTGCGGTCGAGGTAAACCGAGATGACGACCGGGATGATCACCCCCGGTGGCTCGTTCTTCGTCGCCTCGTTGAACTTGTTACAGAAGTTCATGATGTTCAGCTTGTGCTCGCCCAAGGCGGGGCCGACCGGCGGCGCCGGCGTCGCCTGGCCGGCGCGGATCTGAAGGTTGATCTTCGCAATCGCGCTCTTCGCCATTTCGTCTCCTCTCTACAGCTTCTCGATCCCCTCGAACCCGAGTCGCACCGGGGTCTCGCGGCCGAAGATCTTGACCATCACGGTCACCTCCTCGGCCTCCTTGTCGATCTCCTTGACCTCTCCCGTGAAGTCGGCGAACGGGCCTTCCACGATCTCCACCACCTCGCCGACGGTGAAGTCGACCTCGATCTTCGGCTCGCCTGAGGCGAGCGGGATCTCGAGCAGGCCAGCCTTCCGCTGGATCAGCTTCATCTCCGGCCCCTCGATCGGGGTCGGCCGCAGCCGCGCCCCAACGTAGCGGACGGCGCCCTTCACCCCGTCGATCAGCTCGATCATCTCCTCTTCGTCGAGGCCGATCTTGCCGAAGACGTAGCCAGGGAAGAGCCGACGCTTCTCGATCCGCTGAATCGTCACCACGCGCTTGTCCTTGTATTCCTTGACCTTGAGGAGACCGGAGGCGCGGCTCGTGATCGCCTCCTCGTGCTCGATGGTGTCCCCTTGATGGAGATCCATCCCCTTGCGCACCTTCGCCAGGGCCTTCTCTGGGATGAGCTTCGTCTTCGTCTTGCCGTCTTTGTACTCGAACGCGATCCGCCGCACCTTGTCACGCAGGACGATCTTCCCCTTGTTCGCCACCACGAAGCGCTCGTCGCTGTCCGAGGTGAGGGGGACCCCGTTTCGGATCTTCTCCCCCACGCGGATGTCGCGGCGGATCCGCTTGTCCGCCGGGATGAGGTACTCCTCCTCATTGCGGTTCGTCATCTCGACGAGCACGCGCTGCAAGGGCTCCATCTCCACGATCTGCGCGTCCTGTTCCATGTGGCGCGGCCCCTTGCGAGCGATCACCTCCCCGCGCTGGATCCGCTCGTTCGGCTTGGCGACAAGGTCGTACTCGTAGGGGATGCGGTACTCGCTTCCCCCCTCTCTGCGGCTGCGCGAGGTGATGACCTCCTCCACCGGCACGAGGAAGAAGGTCTCCTCGTCGTCGGTGCGGAAACCCTCGACAGCCTTCTCCAGGCCGCGCTTGCGCACCCGCTCGTTTAGATCTTCCTTGACCTTCAGCTCCGAGCCAGCGTAGGTCTGGATTGCGTACCATTTCTTCATTCGCATGATCGGGTTAGCGCTGGATGATGACCCTGAGGATCCCCTGCACGATCGTATCGACGCCCCAGATGTAGATCGTCAAGACGATCATGAGCAACAGGATGAGGGCGGTGAGGGAGATGACCTCCTTGCGCGTCGGCCAGCTCACCCGCGAGACCTCGCCGCGGACTCCCTTCAGGTAATTCTTGATCCTCTCCAACATCCGGCTTCTCCTTTTCTTTTTCCAGCAGGCCCGAGAGGACTCGAACCCCCAGCCTTCCGATTTGGAGTCGGATGCTCTGCCAATTGAGCTACGGGCCTATGCCGGTCTAGTTTCCTAGACCTCCTTGTGCGGGGTGTGGTGCCGACAGAAGCGGCAGTACTTGTTGAACGCGAGCTTCTCGCGGATGTTGTTCTTGTTGCGCTTCGTGTGGTAGTTGTGGCGATGGCACTCCCCACAGGCGAGGGTGACGTGGACGACGGTCTCTCCTTTCTTCGCCATGGTCTTTTCCCTACTCGAGGATCTTCGTCACGACGCCGGCCCCGACCGTTCGCCCGCCCTCACGGATGGCGAAGCGGAGCCCTTCCTGCATCGCGATGTGGCTCATCAGCTCGCCCACGATCTTCAGGTTGTCGCCCGGCATCACCATCTCCACGCCCTCGGGGAGGTGGACCGACCCGGTGACGTCGGTCGTGCGGAAGAAGAACTGCGGCCGGTAGCCATCGAAGAACGGCGTGTGCCGCCCGCCTTCGTCCTTGGTCAGGATGTAGACCGAGCCCTCGAACTTCGTGTGCGGGGTGATCGACTTCGGCGCGGCGAGAACCTGACCGCGCTCGATCTGGTCCTTTTCCACGCCGCGCAGGAGGATCCCGACGTTGTCGCCGGCGATCGCGTAGTCGAGGGTCTTGTTGAACATCTCCAGGCTCGTGGCGACCGTCTTCATGACCTGCTCGTGGATTCCGACGATCTCGACCTCCATGCCCGGGGTGATCTTCCCCTGCTCCACGCGGCCGGTGGCGACCGTCCCGCGTCCCTTGATGGAGAAGATGTCCTCGACGGGCATCTGGAACGGCTTGTCCTCGTCGCGCTCCGGGAGCGGGATGTAGGAGTCGACCGCGGCCATGAGGTCGACGATCGGCTTGGCGTCCGTATTGGGGTCGGGATTCTGCATCGCCTTGAGCGCCGAGCCGCGGATGATCGGGGTCTCGTCGCCTGGGAACTCGTACGCCGACAAAAGCTCGCGGATCTCCATCTCCACGAGGTCGACCAGGTCCGGGTCATCCACCATGTCGACCTTGTTCAGAAAGACGACGATCGCCGGCACGTTCACCTGGCGGGCGAGGAGCACGTGCTCGCGCGTCTGGGGCATCGGGCCATCGGTTGCGGCGACCACGAGGATCGCGCCGTCCATCTGCGCGGCGCCGGTGATCATGTTCTTGATGTAGTCCGCGTGGCCGGGGCAGTCGATGTGCGCGTAGTGGCGGGAAACGGTCTCGTACTCCACGTGCGCCACGTTCACGGTCAGGATCTTCGTCGGGTCGCGGCGGAAGAGCTTCGCGTCAGCCTTGGCCACCTGATCGTAGGATCGCTCCACCGCCAGGCCTTGCCTGGCCAGAACCATGGTGATCGCTGACGTCAACGTCGTCTTTCCGTGGTCGATGTGCCCGATCGTCCCAATGTTCAGGTGAGGCTTCGACCTCACAAACTGCTCCTTTGCCATCTCCTAGACCTCCTTGGCTGGGTGCGACGTCAAGTCTCGACCGTGGGCTCCCGCCGCTAACACAAGCCCGCGATCGGAATCGAACCGATGGCCTCCCCCTTACCAAGGGGGTGCTCTACCGGCTGAGCTACACGGGCGTTCCGAACTCCGCGCAGTGTAACCGAAAGTCGCAACGCGCGCCAATTGGAGGGGGAGGGATTTGAACCCCCGTAGGCGTACGCCAACGGATTTACAGTCCGCCCCGTTTGGCCACTTCGGTACCCCTCCGGAAACACGTCAAAAGCCAGCGGCCAGAATCGAACTGGCAACCTACTGATTACAAGTCAGTTGCTCTGCCGATTGAGCTACGCTGGCGTCGGACGCAAGAATCGATTCTAACGAAGGCTCTCCGAACTGTCAAGCGCTGATCGCAAGCCGGCTCCTT
>CAYHEK010000039.1:0-14065 GCA_964355545.1 uncultured Thermotogae bacterium
TCCCTGGGCGACTCTGCGCGGAGACGGCGCAGCGGCTTAGGCGGCGAGGTCGGCGAGGCCGTGGAGGACGAAGAGAACGAGGACCATGCGCACGGCGGTCCCCAGGCCTGAGGCGAGCGCGAAGAGGACGGGCCGGTTCCCCACGAGGGCGAAGAGGTAGAGGGAGACGGTGTCGGGGAAGCCGGGGACGGAGAGGAGGACGAACACGGCCCAGAATCCGAACCGCCGGACGAAGCGCTCGCTCCACTCGAGAACCCGGCGGATCCAGGCATAACGGCGAGCAAGGCGCTGGAAGCGGCCGGTCGACTTCACTCGGTCGCCGAGGAAGAAGACGAGGTACGAGCCGACCGTCTTTCCCGCGACCGCGAAGACGAAGATCCATCCGAGGGGGAGCCAGGTGTAGCCGAGGACGGGGATCTCGCTTGGGGTCGGGAGGACGACCGCCGCGCCGACCTCGTACAGGAAGATGAGGAGAAGAGCCGCGAGCGCATGCACGTCGGGACTGTACCGGGACTACTTTGCCGGGGCAAGCCGGCGCGCGTCGCCCCTTACGACACGGCCGCCGCGTCGGGGACGATGCGGTCGGCCCAGAGGGACTCGATGTCGTAGAAGTCGCGCGCCTCGCGCAAGAAGACGTGGACCACGAGCTCCCCGTAGTCGAGGACGGCCCACCGCCGCTCGGCGATCCCCTCTCGGTGCTCCGCCTTCACGGGGAGCTTCTCGAGCAGGTTCGACACGATCGCCTTCACCTGCGCCGAGCTCTCTCCGTGCGTGATCACGAAGTAACGTGTGGGAATCGAGGTGTCGCGCAGGTCGATGACGACGGTCCTTTCGCCTTTCTTCTCTGCGATGAGGGCGATCGCCTGGCAGAGGAGAGAGGCCTCATCCATCCTTGGCCTCAAAGCCGGCGCCGGCGACGAGGATGAGGTCGGTCCCGGCCGGAACGAGCGCCTTCAGCGCGGTGTAGTGCGGCTCGAACTCGGCCTGGGAGACGACGGCGGAGTTCGTGCCGCTCGGGAGGGCGTCCTGGAGCATCTTCGCCTTGGCCGCGTCGCCGCTCACGGTGACGATGTAGGTCTTGTCGTAGGTGAACACCTCGGCGTTCGCGATCTTCGAGACCTGGAAGTTGCGCTTCTTCAGGTAGTCGGCGGTGTTTGACGCCATCTGTTTGACGCCGTTTCCGTTGAACACGGCGACCGCGATCTCGGCGGGGGTGAGGAGGTCGATCCCCTTGAGCATCCGCGCGACAAGCCGCGCCATCTCCACGACCTGCGGCTCGAGGTAGCTCACCTCGTCGATCATCACAGAAACGGTCGGAACGGTCGCCATCTGCAAGCGGTTCGGGCCAACCCCCTGGAGGATCCGCGCGAGGTCGTAGAGGTCGATCAGGGAGAGGTCGCTCTTCAGGTACGGGTGAACTCCCTTCACGAGCTTGCGGATCGTGGCGAGGTCCTTGTTCTGGAACCCCTTCTTCAGGACGGCGGCGATCATCTCCTGCTGGCGGGCGATCCGGCCGAGGTCGCCGCTTGGGTCGCCGCGGAAGCGGATGTAGTCGAGGGCCGTCTTTCCGTCCATCGTCTGCGTGCCCGGCTTGATGTCGATGTGCAGGGGCGGGGTCGCCCGCTCGTCGTTGTACACCATCCGCTCCTTGACGGTGATCGTCACCCCGCCAAGGTCGTCGATCAGCCGCTGGAATCCATCGTATCCGAGCGCGATGTAGAAGGGGACGTCCACCCCAAGGAGGTCGGAGACGGTCTTGCAGGCGAGGTCTGGCCCGCCGAGGGTGTAGGTGGCGTTCAGCTTGTGGAACTCGCCGTTTGCGAACTTCACCCGCAGGTCGCGCGGGAGGGAAAGGAGGGCGACGTCTTTCCCCGGAGCGACGCTCGCGACCATCATCGTGTCGCTCCGGCTCGTTCCCTCCACGTTGTCCAGGCCAAGGAGCAGGATGTTCGCCCGGCCGCCGTGGGCGGTCAGCCGTCCGACGTGCCGCTGCGTGAGAAGGTACCACCCGAGGACGATCCCGACCGCCACGACCACAACCGCGATCCCGATCAGGAGCGGTCGACGAATCCTTCTTCTCCGCCTCCTCATCTCCACCCCCTCGCCAGACGCTAGCACAAGAAAAGCCGAATGTCAACCGCAAGAGGGCTAGGGAGCGCTTCTCCCTCTCTCGCGCGAGGAGTTGACACCCCGGGGGAGGGAGGTATCCTTGTGGCGTGGGAAGAGGAATGAGCGATCCGTACGTGAAACTGGCGCGCGAGGCGGTGGAGACCTACGTGCGCGAGCGCCGCACCGTCCCACCTCCCGACCCGCTCCCCGCGCGAATGCGGGAGAGGGCGGGAGCCTTCGTCTCGCTCAAGAAGGGAGGGATGCTGCGCGGCTGCATCGGAACCTTTCTCCCCTCCGAGCCGGACATCGCCCGCGAGGTGATCGCAAGCGCGGTCAAGTCGGCGAGCGCCGACCCGCGCTTCCCGCCGGTCAAGGAGGAAGAGCTCGCGGACCTCTCCTACTCCATCGACCTCCTCTCGGAGCCCGTGTCCTCGAGCGAGGAGGAGCTCGACCCCAAGCGCTACGGGGTGATCGTAGAGAGCGGTTGGCGCCGCGGCCTCCTCCTTCCCGACCTCGAGGGCGTGGAGACGGTCGAGGAGCAGGTCGCGATCGCGCGGGCGAAGGCGGGAATCGGACCCGAGGAGCCGGTTCGTCTATGGCGCTTCACCGTGGAGCGGCACACGTAGATGGCGAAGACGACGGACCGGCCGCGCGTGCGGTTTCTCACCTTCGGCTGCCGCGTGAACCAGTACGAGACGCAGGCGATGTGGAGGCACCTCTCCTCGGACTTCGACCTTTCAAGCGGCGAGGCCGACCTCTACCTCGTGAGCGCCTGTACCGTCACCGCGCTCGCCGAGAAGAAGGCGCGCCAGGCGATCCGGCGTCTGCGCCGCGAGCACCCGGAGGCGAAGGTCGTTCTCCTGGGGTGCCTGGCCGACGCTGCCCTGCAGGGTCTGACCGAGATGGACGACGTCGACTTTCTCGCAGGGAACGCGTGGAAGGGACGGATCTCTGAGCTCGCTCGCCGCGCCCTCGCAGGCGAGCGCGGTCGAGTTGCTGGGATCGCCCCTTCCCCTCTCGAGGAGGAGCGGGCGGAGCGGGACTCAAGAAAGGTGCGCGCCTTCCTCAAGGTCCAGGACGGCTGCGACCTTTTGTGCACCTTCTGCCGCACGCGCCAGGTGCGCGGCCCGTCGCGCTCGAAGGCGATCTGTGCCGCGGTCGAGGAAGCGCGCGCCCTCGTCGCCGCCGGGTGCCCGGAGGTCGTCCTCTCCGGGATCAACCTCGCCCAGTACCGAGGAGAAGAAGGGGACCTCGCTGACCTCGTGCGGGCGATCCTCACGATCGGGGGACTCCGCCGCCTGCGCCTGGGGTCGATCAACGCCTATGGGGTCACGGAGGAGGTCCTCCAGGCCTTCGCGTGCGACGACCGCGCCTGCCCACACTTCCACATCCCCCTTCAGAGCGGAGACGACGCAGTCCTCCGCCGGATGGGACGGGGATACACCGCCATGGACTACCTCGCCACTGTCGAGCGGGTCCGTCGCGCGATCCCCAAAGCGACGCTCGGGGCCGACGTGATCGTCGGCTTCCCGGGGGAGGACGAAGCGGCGTTTGCGCGGACGTGCGGCCTCGTCGAGGAGGTCGAGTTTGCCAACCTGCACGTCTTCCGGTACTCTCCCCGCAAGGGAACGGCGGCGGCCATTCTCCCTCACCCTGTTCCGGAGTGGACGAAGCGGGAGCGCGCGGAGCGCTTGGAGGAACTCGCGACCAGGGTCCGCGGGGAGGTATTCGAGGGGCTTCTTGGAGGGAAAGAGAAGGTCCTCGTCGAGGAGCGCGTGGATGGAATGTGGCGCGGCTACACGCGCGGCTACCTCAACGTCCAGTTCCGTGCGGACGGTCCGGTAACAATCGGGCAGGAGGTCGCAGTGCGGATCGGGGAAGCGGTGGGAGACCATCTCGAGGGGGTGAGTGACGATCGAGCAGGAGTGCGCTGAGATCACGCTCCGCGACAACGCGGAGTCGACGGCCCTCCTCGGCGAGTTCAACCGGAATCTGCGCGAGATCGAGAAGATCTTCCCGGCGCGGATCCTCGCCCGCGGAGAGACGATCAAGATCGAGGGAACACGTGAGGAGGTTGAGCAGGTCCGCTCTCTCTTCGACAAGCTCCTCGACCTGATCGAGAAGAACCACGTCCCCACCCTCGAGGAGGTCCGCTACCTGATCGGTCAGGTCAAGGAGGGCCGCGGGGTGGAGGGGGTCCTCTCGAACGTCGTGCGGGTCACGCACTGGGGGGAGGAGATCCGCACGAAGACGGTCGGCCAGGACCGCTACGTCGAGGCAATCCGCGCAAACGACATCGTCTTCTCCATCGGTCCGGCCGGGACCGGGAAGACCTACCTCGCCGTGGCTCTGGCGATCGACTACCTGAAGAAGGAGAGGGTGAAACGCATCATCCTCACCCGACCGGCGGTCGAGGCCGGTGAGGAACTGGGCTTCCTCCCCGGCGACATCCAGGCGAAGGTCAGCCCGTACCTGCGGCCGCTCTACGACGCGATCTTCGACATGATCCCCGCTGCGGAGTTCGAGAAGCTCCTCGAGCACGGCCGGATCGAGATAGCGCCGCTTGCCTTCATGCGCGGCCGCACGCTCAACAACAGCTTCGTCATCCTCGACGAAGCGCAGAACACCACCTCGATCCAGATGAAGATGTTCCTTACGCGCCTGGGGTTCCACTCCAAGGCGGTGATCACCGGCGATGTCACCCAGATTGACCTTGAGGGCCACGCCTCCGGCCTCCTCGCCGTGCAGGAGATCCTAACCGAGATCGAGGGGATCTCCTTCGTCTACCTTGACAAGGAGGACGTCGTCCGCCACCCGCTCGTCGCCCGGATCATCGACGCCTACGAACGCAAGGAGCAGCGGAAGAACGGGCCGAACGCAGCCTGAGCGCGCCGCCTTCCTCCCACCCCGATCGATTGCGTCCATCGATTGACTCCGGGCAGGGAATTCCCTACAGTGAGCGGAAGATCGTTTCTTGTTTGTCATCTTCGTCGCGCGCACGGAATGCCCACCGACATCGGGGAAAGGCGGTGACTGCGATGGTGCGAAGAAGCGTCCTGGCCCTTCTGTGGGCCGCCGTTGTAGCGGGGGCGTCGGTTCTCTCTCTCGGGGCTCAGTTCGAGTTCCCGCTTGGGCCCACCTCTCCGCTGCCGAGTGGCGAGTCGGCCGGCGACTCGATCGACTTCGGGGACGTCCCGGTCGGACAGACCCGGACGGCGCAGTACACGTTCAAGGTGCTCGAGACGAGCGAGACGGCGGCTCGGGTGACGATCTACGACCCCTGCGCGCCGTTCGGCTTGGCGGAGCTTGCGGCCCGCAGCCTGACCCTCCAGCCGGGGCAATCGATCACGTTCAAAGTGACCTTCACTCCCCCGGAGGCAAAGAGCTACGCGTGCCGGTTCACGATCCGCGCCGAGGGCGGCCGTCCGGTGCAGGTGAAGGAGACCGTCGTCCAGTTGAAAGGTCGCGGGGTGGCCGGCGGTAGGACCCCGCCACCGAGCGAATCGACGACGCCCTCCCTGACGTTCCCGTTTGCCGTTCCGTTGACCACGCCGGCGGAGTCGGCAGGGGCGATCGGCGGCGCGACCGACGGCGCGGGCAAGTTCTCGGCCACCCTGTCGCCGACGACGACCGTCACCGGCACGCTGATCGAATGCGGCGGCGGCCCGCTCGCCAAGAAGGATTTCGGCCTCGCCCGCCGAGCCGACGGGTTCGGGGTGACGGCGGCTGGCTACCGCGAGACGACGGTGACGAAGTACGACCGCGTCTCGTTCTTCGGCCTCGAGACGATCGACCTGGGGACGGTCTGTCTCGAGCCGGCCGCGGAAGAGCCCCCCGCGCAAGCGGAAACGCCTCTCTCCACCGAGATAGGCAAGTGCCCGTGCTGCTCGATCACGGTCGAGGCAGAGCTGTGCTGCCCCAAGGAGTTTGTCGTGACCGACACCGCCTATTCGCCCCAGAGGATAAGGATTCGAGTCGCGTACTGCGAGCCGATCGATGAGTGGCCCGGGATCGACGTCTCGACCATTCCGCTGACCGACACCGGCGGCATCCTCTGGGACCCGCACCTGCCGTCCCCTCCCACTCCTTCGCCGATCGACCCGACGCGGATCGGCGTCACATCGGTCACCGTCAACGGAGAGGCCCTCTACTCGGGGCCCGGCAAGGAGAGAGTCGAGCTCTACCGGTGGTTCCACGAGCCCGGGGAGTACCGGATCGAAGCGACCGTCGGACGCTTCAACGGCGAGACGTGCACCTGCGCGAAGGAGTTCAAGATCCTGCCGTGCCCGGATGTGGTCGTCGAACCGCGGTGGAAGATCGAGGAAGACGAGAACTGTTCGCCTGTCACTGCCGTGTTCGACGTCTTCTGCGCCGGCGGTGCGGATGAGATCTGCGAAGTGATCGGGCCGTGGGGGAGGGTCTTCAAGCCGAACGAGTTACCGCTACGAGAGACGTACACGAACGAAACCGCCTGTCGGACGCTCACCTACAACGACAAGATGACCGTGATCACAAAGCACTGCTGCGAACAGACGCTGCCCTTCGGCCCGATCGAGGTCAACCCCCCGCTGTGGGTCAAGGATAAGTGCGTCGAGCTGCGCGTCAACCCGAGCGGGTCCGCACCGACAGAGGTCGAGATCGCGTTCAATGACGGAGGGTACGGCTGCGCTTGGTGCCCGGACTACAAGCTCAAGGTCGACTGGGGCGACGGGACGATCTCGACCAAGTACGAGGGGTACCGCCCCGCCGAGAACTACGTCACCCATCGCTATCCAGATCCCGGCCCTTCCTCTCTCGAGAGGCGCCCTGCGTACGAAATCCAAATCGAAGTCGTCGACGACTGCGGCCGCTTCGAGCGGTGCGTGACGACCTACTGCCCGTTCCCGGAAGGGCTGCTCTCTGAGGCGCAATTGGACGACTTTATTGACAGCGCAGGGGAGATCACGAGCGGCGACCGGCTCGTCCAACTCGTGCAGGGTCTCTCTTCCGCCTTCGAGCGCGTGGGTCAGTCCACTGATACCGGCGTCGGAATCTGCCACGTCCTCCTCAGCGTGACGCTTTCGGGGGTGGACATCGGTCGCTATAGCGACCTCGATGAGTTGGCCTGGACTCTGGGAAGCGACATCGCCGGAGGCGTCTTTGGCCCTGAGAGCACGACTCGTCGTGGAGCCGGAGAAGGCCGACAATGGCGATTCAGCCACAGCGGTGATCCAAGCGACCCGATGTACAACGCCGCCAAGCTCGTCTACATTCCTGGGGAGCGGCCGTACTTCGAGCTTACAATGCTCTACGGGAACTGCGATCGATGCCCCGTCCTCCCGGCCTACGTGATCCACGCGTCGCTCACCGACGCCCAAGCCCGAAAACGAGTCGAAGAGGCGCGCGGCGACCTTGACGATCCGGAGTCGGTCACAGAGCGCACCCTCTACAGCGTGGCGATCGACGTCGTCTTAGAGATCGGTCTGTGCTGCCCGGAAGGACAAGGAGAGTGCGAGCGATAGGCAATCTTGCTTCGACACGTTGTCGCCCGGAGGGCAGACGGTCCAGAACCCAGTGGTTCGGCCGCGCCATCATCCAGTCGGGGCTAACAGATTTCTACTCCACCAGGCGGTAGCCGAACCCGCGCACGGTGAGGAGGAGCTTGGGGTGAGCCGGGTCCTCCTCGAGCTTTTTTCGCAGAAGATACGCGTACTTCTGGACGTCCTGCGCGCTCGAGTAGGGGCTCGCCGGCCAGAGTTGAGCGAGGATCTCCTCGGTCGAGAAGACCCGGCCGGGGGCGGAGGCGAGGAGCTTGAGCAGGCCGTACTCCTTCGGGGAGAGGGGGAGCGCCTTCCCCCGCACGCGGACTTCCTTGCGGGCGTCGTCGATCCAGATCCCCGCCGCCGTGAGGGAGGGCCGACTCCGCCGGAGGACAGCCTCGATGCGCGCCCGCACCTCATCCAGGTGGAACGGTTTGGGAATGTAGTCGTCCGCTCCGTGGGAAAGGCCTCGCACCCTGTCCTCCACCCTCCCCAGGGCGGTGAGGAGGATCACCGGCCGGTCGCTTCTCTCTCGGATCTCGGCGAGGACCTGCCAGCCGTCCTTATCGGGGAGCATGACGTCGAGGAGGACGAGGTCGGGCTCCTTCTCCGCAAACTGCGCGAGCGCCTCCGCAGCCGTGGAGGTGGTCGTCACCACGTACCCCTGGGCGCTCAAGAAGCTGCGCAGGATCTCCGCGATGTCCGGCTCGTCTTCGCAAACGAGGATCCGCGCTTGGGTCGTCACAGGACTCACCCCTCTAGAGATGGTGAACGAGAAGGGCTCTCTTCTCAAGGAGAGGACGGCAGGCCTACTTCGCCGCCTTCTCCTCGCCCGGCGCCTCGCGGCTCCGCCGCAGGAAGGTGGGGACGTCGAGCTCCTTGGTCAGCTTGATCCGCTCCCGCCGCGGGAGCTCCTTTCTCCTTGACTCCTCTTCACTTGACTCCTGAAAGTCGGCCGCGATGACCGTGATCTTGACTCCATTCTTGAACCCCTCCTTCACCACCGCGCCGAAGACGAGGTCGCACTCGGTCGCCGCCACCCGCCGGACGAGGTCCGCCGCGGCCGTCACCTCGCTCAGGGTGAGGTCCTCCCCGCCGGTGATGTTCATGATCAGCTTCTTCGCCCCGCGGACCGATCCCCCCTCCAGGAGGGGATTCGCGCTCGCGAGTTTCGCCGCGGCCACGGCCCGCCCCTCCCCGCGTGCCTCGCCCATCCCCATCATCGCTTCCCCCGCACCAACGAGGAGGGTGCGAATGTCGGAGAAATCGAGGTTGACCAGGCCGCGTACTGTGATTAAATCCGAGATCCCGCGCACCCCTTGGTGAAGGATCCCGTCGGCAAGCTCAAAGGCCTTGGTCAAGGCGAGCCCCTTGGCCGCCGTCTCCAGGAGCCGATCGTTCGAGACGACGATCAGGACGTCCGCGATCTGGCGCAGCTTGGCCAGGCCGGCTTCGGCGCGCGCCCGGCGGACGGTCCCTTCGAAGGAGAAGGGCTTAGTGACCACGCCGATCGTAAGGGCACCGCTCTCCTTGGCGATCTCTGCCACGACCGGCGCTGCCCCAGTCCCCGTCCCTCCCCCGAGCCCCGCTGTGATGAAGACAAGGTCCATCCCTTTAAGGAGACTGGCGATCTCCCACCGCGACTCCTGCGCCGCCTGCCTCCCCTTGGTCTCGTCGCCGCCTGTCCCCCGGCCGCCGGTGATGTCCAGGCCAAGTTGAAGGATCTCGTGGACGCGGGACATCCCCAGGACCTGTTTGTCGGTGTCGACAGCGATCAGACGGACCCCTTGGAGGTGCTCCTCCCGCATCCGGTCGATCGCGTTCACTCCGCCGTCCCCGATCCCGAGGACGCCGATGCGGCCGGCGGTCTCGACCTGTGGTCGCACCTCGCGGACGCTCTCAACGAGGGGCGGCTCGCCGATCACAAGACGGCGAGGCCCGATCACGCGGGCGATCGTCTCCTCGAGCTTCGCCTGCTTGCGGCGGCAGTACTCCTTCTTGAACTCGCTGTCGACCGCGATCGTCAGACGGTCCTCCGTGAGAAAGATCGCCTGGTGATCCTTGGGAAGGCACGCGCGCAGGATGCGATCATCGATCGCTGCCAGGACCTCCCGCCAGCGCGCAGCAAACCCGCCCGCCGGGGAGGCTTCGTCCGCCGGTTGCCTGTCTGACATGTCTCTCAATCCCAGACCCATTCTCTACGGCCGAGAGAGAAAAGTCAACACCGCATGAAAAGCGGAAAGGCGAGTGCCGCAAGACGCGCGAAGCTCAAGAGAAGCCACACGAGAAGAGAAACGAAGAAGGTAGGCGAAGTACGCCCTGTGTTGGGAGGTCTACTCCTTGGCCTTGGCCTCGGCGTGGGTCGCGGCGACGATCTCCATGCCGTTGTAGTAGCCGCAGTGAGGGCAGACCCGGTGCGGAAGCTTCGACTCGTGGCAGTGCGGACACTCCGCCGCAGCGATCTCGGCCATCCGCTCGTGCCCTCGGCGCATCCGCGCCTTCGACCGAGACGTCCGATACTTGGGAACCGGCATTCTTCCTCCTTGGCGCGCAAACGTCTCTATTGAGTGAGAGGCGGAGTGTAGCCGCCAATGGGATCCGGCGCAAGGTCGAGGATGAGGGTGACCGGCCCGTCGTTTGTGAGGTCGACCTCCATCTTCGCCCCGAAGACCCCGGCCTTCACCGAAACCCCTTCCGCTTCGAGGGCGCGGATGAAGCTCCGGAAGAGCGGCTCCGCCTCCTCCGGTCGAGCGGCGTCGCTGAAGCTCGGCCGGCGTCCCTTCTGGATCTCCCCGTACAGGGTGAACTGCGAGACAATAAGGACCTCTCCCCCCACGTCCCGCAGGGAGAGATTCATCTTCCCTTCCCCATCCTCGAAGATACGAAGCTCAACGAGCCTTCGCGCGAGGCGCGCGAGATCGAGTACCGCGTCTTTTCTCCCAATCCCGACGAGGAGGAGGAGCCCGCCTGCGATGGAGGCGACGGTCTCCCCGCCCACCCGTACCCTCGCCCGACTCACCCGCTGCAAGACGATGCGCACGCCTAGTCCTTCCGCGCGAGGTCCTCCGCGTACGCGATCAAGCGCTCCATCTCCTCCTCCGACAGGAGGGAGGCCCGCGCGAGGAGCCGCATCTCTAGGCGCTCGCGCGTCATCTGGGCCTGGATCCGGCTGTGGAACGCCTGCTCGACCAGGCGGAGGGCGAGGCGGTTCGCGTCGTGATCGATCAAGTTGACCCGCCACTGCGGGAACTCGTTCAGCAGGGCCTTGGCTGTCTCGACCAGGTGGCGAAGGTGCGGCTGCCGCGTCGTGAAGAGCCCGTTCACTTCGTTCGCGAGGTTTTGGTTACCGACGAAGAAGATGGCCGACTCCGGCGAGTAGGCGTGGGCCCGCCGGCAGCCCTCGATCAGGGCGCGGTACTCGGCCACCTCGGTGGTCGTCCTCCCGATGAGGCGCGAGACCTCCTCGATGACGTTCCCGTCCTTGTCGGTGATCGCGATCCCGATCCCCGCCTCGCCGGGTCCGTCGCGCGCCCGACCGTCCACGTACACAAACACCTTCTCCATCCTTAGCAGGTATGGGCCCACCAGGGGTCGAACCTGGGACCGACCGGTTATGAGCCGGTTGCTCTACCACTGAGCTATGGACCCGTAACCCTATGGAGAGCACTGTAATTCACGGGCGCGCCTCCGTCAAGACGCCCTTGGTTTCCGTTTTCGCCAGGCGCTTCGAGGGACCTCGCCCGGGGAGTCTTCGGGCGGTCGCCCGGGCTCGTTGATGACGCTTGGTGATCTCGCCGCAGGAGTGACTGGGTTCGCTTGGATTACCATCCATGCGCGAAGACGGTTGACTTCCTGTGGAGCGTCTTGGTATACTGATGACGCCGATCCACTAGATCAAAGAGCGGTGGGGCATGGCTCTGGTTGTAGAGAGCCGTGCCGGAATGAAGTGCTGACTGGATGCGGCTTCAGGGAAGTTTGCTCCTCTGCGGTCGCTCTAGCGGTGGTTACCTAAGGAGGCAAAGCTGTGAAGAGAATCTGGTTACTAGGTCTCGGATTACTCCTGCTGATTGGGGTGGTCGCTTCGGCGGAGGAAGCCGTCCCGAACCCCGATACGCTGGTTGTCGCCACGTTCTCAGGCTGGGATTCGTTTGATCCGGCCTGGTGCTACGACACCGCGAGCGGTGAGGGGCTCTTCCATATTTATGAGAGCCTGGTCGCGTACGACGGCACATCGATGACACTGTTCCGCCCAATCCTCGCCACAAAGGTGCCGAGCCTCGACAACAAGCTGGTGAAGATCGCCGCGGACGGTTCGGCGACGGTCCGCTTCCCAATCCGCAAGGGCGTTCTCTTCCACAACGGCGACGTGATGACGCCGGAGGACGTCGTCTACTCCTTCCAGCGGAACATGCTGGCGGACCCGACCGCTGGACCCGATTGGATCCTGCTTTCGCAGCTCGTGGGCAAGGACACGCTGCAGGAGCTGATCGATGAGCAAGGGGCGGACGCGGCCTACGATGCAGTCATGAACGCCGTTTACATCCCGGCCGATGATCCCAATGCGGTCGAGTTTAGACTGCCCAAGATGACGCCCTTCTTCTTGCAGACGATCGCTGACAGCGCAAGCTGGGCCTTCATCGTGGACAAGAAGTGGTGCATCGAGCAGGGCGCCTGGGACGGAAAGAAGGACAACTGGCAGAAGTGGCACGATCAGCCCAAGGAGGAGATGGCCCTCTACACCAAGGCCAACGGGACGGGCTCCTTCATGCTCGAAGGCACCCCTGATCCGGTGACTGGCTATACCCTCGTCCGCTTTGACAAGTACCACCAGGGCGCCGAGACGATTGGCGGCTTTGACATGCTGCCGAAGCCCCTGCTGAAGCGGGTGGAGATCGTGTACGTCGACGAGTGGACAACGCGCAAGCTGATGCTCGAGGAAGGGAAGGCCGACATTGCCGACATCCCGCGCCAGTTCAAGGCGCAGGTGGAAGGGACCCCCGGCCTTCGCACGATCTACGACCTCCCGGGCGGGAACAACCAGGGCTTCCTACTCAACTTGGACATCGTGACGGAGGGGAACGACCGCCTCGGGAGCGGGAAGCTCGACGGAAAGGGTGTCCCGCCCGACTTCTTCCAAGACGTCCACGTCCGCAGGGGGTTCGCTTACTGCTTCGGCTATCAGGCATTCATCGACCAAGTCCTGATGGGCGAGGCCACCACCCCCACGGGTGTTCTTCTGCCGTGGCTGCCGTACTTTAACCCAGCTCAGGAAGGCTTTACCAATGATCCGGAGAAGGCGGCGGAGGAGTTCAAGCAGGCGTGGGGAGGCGAACTCTGGGAGAAGGGCTTCTGGATGCGCCTTGACTACAACGCGGGGAACGTCGCGCGGCAGACCGGATGCGAGATGCTCCGGGACGCGCTGATGAAGATCAACCCGAAGTTCCAGGTTGAAGTGCGCGGCATCCCGTGGGCGAACTACCTCGACGATAACCGCGCTCGCCGAATGACGATGTTCTTCATCGGCTGGCAATTCGACTACCCCGATGAGGACAACTTCATGACCCCCTACTACTCGAGCACCGGGACCTACGGTGGACGAGGGAGCTTCGCGAAGCTCGGAGACGTCTCCAAGCAGATCGACGCGCTCATTCTGCAAGCCCGCTTCGAGTCGGATCCCGCGAAGAGGAAGGACCTCTACTACCAGTTGCAGGCACTGGGCCACGACAACGTTCTGAGCATCATGACCGCTGAGCCGACGGGCCGCCGCTGGATGCGGACATGGGTCGGTGGGTTCTGGTACCATCCCTCGTGGAGTGGGCTCAATTTCAAGACGATGTACAAGGCGTCGGCCGCTACTCCGGATCTTGCCCTGTTGGGAGCCTACGCGTACAAGATCGAGGAGTGGAAGTAGGCTAATTGAGGAGGAACTCATAAGGAGCGGGGACAGTATTGTCCCCGCTCCATCTTCTATTCTGCGTGCCGTTTCGAGAGGAAGACCATGCTCGCATACATCACGAGGCGGTTGCTGCTGCTCCCGGTGGTCTTGCTCGGGGTAACCTTGCTCATCTTCGCAATGGTGCAACTGATCGACCCTTACAAACGGTTATCCCTCTACGTGAACGACGCCATCCTTGCTCGCGCCCGTCCTGAGCAGTTTCCTGCATTGCTGCACAAGTACGGACTCGATCGACCCGTCTATGAGCAGTACTTCCGCTGGTTGAGCGGCCTCTTCCACGGGCGCCTCGGATTCTCTCCCTCCGCCCATTTGATGGTGCAGGACGCTATCATGAAGTACCTACCCGCGACGGCAGAGCTCGCCCTCTTCACCGTGATCCCGCTCGTCTTCCTGGGAATTCGAATGGGGGTCTTCTCCGCCGTTCACCGAAACAGCATCTGGGATCACACGACGCGGATCATGGCGATCACCGGATGGTCAT
>CAYHEK010000040.1:0-13840 GCA_964355545.1 uncultured Thermotogae bacterium
TCCTCAGAGCCTCTCGTCTTCGAGTTCAAAGACGGTCACCCCGTCCCCCCCTTCGGCGAGGGGGGCAGACCCGAAGGAGGCGACGAGGGGAGAGGAGGCGAGGTAGTTCCGCACGGCGTCGCGCAGGGCCCCTGTCCCTTTCCCGTGCAGGATGCTCGCTTTCCGCACGTCGGCGAGGACGAGCCGATCGAGGTACAGTAAGACCTCGCGCAGCGCCTCGCTCACCGTCATCCCACGCACGTTGAGCTGGAGGCTCACCTCGCCCACAGGCGGGGGAGGAAAGAGCGAGGGCCGCGGCACCTTCTCGTCCTTGGGCCTTGCCGGGCCGAGGTCCGCCGGCTCGGTGAGGACGCGGACGCCGTCGAGGTCGACGGTGACCTTGCCGCGCGGGGAGAGGTGGACGATCCGGCCGTCGGCGTCGACGCTTCGCACGTGCACCGTCCGCCCGACCTCGAGCTCCGCGGGCGAGAGGGGCTCCTCACGATCCTTCGGAGGAGGCTCCTCCTCGCGCACCTCTTCACGCAGGGCGGCGATCTCCTGGTACGCCGCCTTCGCCGTCTCGGCCGTCGGCCGTGCGCGGAGCTCCGAAAGGAGGCGCTCCACCTCCTCCTGCCCGCGGCGCAGGAAGGCCTCGAGCCTCTTTAGATCTGCGGAGAGCTCTCCCTCCTTCTTCTCCGCAAAGGCGGCCAGGCGCTCGCTGTAGATCCCTTTCAAGCGGGTCGCCTCGGTGAGCTCTCGCTCGGCCTCCTCTCGGCGGCGGAGCATCGCCTGGCGCTCGCGCTCGAGGTCCTCGATGATGTCGTCGGCGAGGATCTCTCCCTGGGAGAGGAAGGAGCGGGCGCGGTCCACGAGCGCCTCGGAGAGGCCGAGCCCCCTCGCGATGACGAAGGCGTTGCTCCGGCCGGGGACCCCTTCGATCACGCGGAAGGTGGGGGACAGGGTCTCGACGTCGAACTCCATCGACGCCGTCTTCACCGCCGGATGGCGGATGGCGAAGTACTTGAGCGGCGTGAGGTGGGTGGAGACGGCGACCAGGGCCTCGGCCTCAAGGAGAGCCTCGAGGATGGAGAGCCCGAGGGCGGCTCCCTCCTGCGGGTCGGTCCCTGCGCCAAGCTCGTCGAGGAGGACGAGCGAGTCTGCGTCCGCCTCCGCAAGGAGGGAGACGACGTTGCGCATGTGGGCGGAGAAGGTTGACAGGTTCTGCTCGATCGACTGCTCGTCTCCCATGTCGCTCCGGACCTTCGCGAGGATCACAAGCTCGCTGTCCGGCAAGACGGGGATCGGGATCGCCGACTGGACCATGAGGGAGAGGAGGCCGATCGTCTTCAGGGTCACCGTCTTCCCGCCGGTGTTCGGCCCGGTGATCACGGTCATGCGCGCAGGATCCCCGAGCGAAAGCGAGATCGGCACGACGCGATCCTCGGGGAGGAGGGGATGGCGCGCTTCGCGCAGGACGATGCGTGTGGAGAGGCGGGGGAAGGCGCAGTGCCGGGCGAGGGCGTAGGAGGCGCGGGCGAAGAGGGAGTCAAGGTGCGAGAGGACCGCCCGGTCGCGCCGGAGGAGAGGCTCTGCGGCGCGAAGGGCCTCGGTAAGCTCGCGCAGGATGCGCAGCCTCTCCTCGCGGATCGCGGCCTCAAGCTCGGCGATCGCGTTGTTCTCCGGAACGAGCGCGGTCGGCTCTGCGTACAGGGTCTGCCCGGTCGCCGAGCGGTCGTGGACCACAAACTGGGCTTCTCCCCTCGCCCCACTCTTGATCGGGATCACGAGCCGGCCCAAGCGGCGGGTGACGACCGGCTCGCTCACGAGGTCTGGGCTCTGGTCGATCAGGGAGCGGAGCTTCCGCTCGACTCGCTCTTCGAGGGCCCGCCGTTTGCGCAGAAGCTCTGCAAGGAGCGGCGAGGCGTTGTCGCGAAGCTCGCCGTGCTCGTCGATCGCGCGGTAGATCCTCTTCGCGAGCCCCTCCTCCTCGGAGAGGCGCTCGGCGAGGCATCGCAGGAGAGGGAAGGACTCCTGAGCGGCGAGGGCGGAGCGGATCCGGCCGGTGGCCTCGATCGTCTCGAGGACAAGGAGGAACTCCTCCCCGCCGAGGAGGGCCTCCTCCCGGGCGTGAGTCAGGAGCGGGGAAAGGTCGTGCACGCCGCCGAACGAGAAACGACCCTTCCTCTCGAGGAAGGAGATCGCCTCCCCCACCTCGGCGATCCCCCGCTCGATCCCTTCCCGGTCGAAAAGCGGGACGAGGGCCGCGATCGCCTCCTCACCCAGGGAGGAGGAGGCGAACCCCTTCACGAGCACCTTCAGGCGATCGTACTCCAGGTCGCGCAGGGTCTTTTCGTTCGCGATGGTCACTCGTCCAACACCCCCGCCGGGAGGAGCCTTCTTGCCTCACTCACCATCCTCTCCAGGATCGTCCGCACTGGCTCGATCGTGTTGATCAGACCTGCGATCTGGCCGGCCATCAGGGAGCCGGTCTCCGTGTCACCATCGCAGACCGCGCGGCGGAGACCGCCCCCGGCGAGGTGCTCGAACTCCTCGCGGGGTCGGCCTTCCCTCTCGTAGCGCGCGAACTCCTTCGTCAGGCAGTTCTCGATCGCGCGCACCGGCGCGCCCAGGCTCCTCCCCGTGACGGTCGTCGAGCGGTCGGTCGCCTTGAGGATCGCTCCCTTGTAGTTGGGATGGACGGGTGCCTCGACCGAGGCGAGGAACCTCGTCCCCATCTGCACCCCGTGCGCGCCGAGGACGAGAGCGGCGGCGAGGCCGCGGCCGTCGGCGATTCCGCCTGCGGCGACGACCGGGACGGAGACGGCGTCGACCACCTGCGGAACGAGCGTCATCGTCGTCGCCTCACCGACGTGCCCGCCGGACTCGGTCCCCTCGGCGACGATCCCGTCCGCTCCCGCCCGCTCCATCCGCCGGGCGAGGGCCACGGCGGCGACGACCGGAAAGACCAGAATCCCCGCCTCCTTGAGTCGCTCAAGATACTTCCCCGGATTCCCCGCGCCCGTCGTCACGAGGGCCACGCGCTCGCGGAGGACGACCTCGAACTGGGCGTCGACGTTTGGGTCCATGAGCATCAGGTTCACCCCGAACGGCGCCCGGGTCCTCGCGCGGACCGCGGCGATCTCCTGCAAGAGAGTCTGCGGGCTCATCCCGCCCGAGCCGATGATCCCGAGAGCCCCGGCCTCGGAGACGGCGGCGACGAGCGGGGCGCGCGCGACGTGCGCCATCCCGCCGAGGAAGATCGGGTAGCGAATGTGAAGAGTCTCGCAGAGCCGATTCACGCTCGTCCTCCTTACGACGACACTCGGTCGCTCACCAGGGGATGATACCACGAGGGGCTTCCCAAGCTAGAGGTGGGAGCCTCAAGTTGAAAAGCGCCCCCTGAATTCTCACAATCCCGCACCATACCTAGAAAACCCGCCTTGGAAAGAGAGGAAAGGAGACAAGGGTGGAGAGAGAGCCTCGGCCCCTCCAGAGGGCGTGGGAGCACGTGAAGCTCCATCCGGGTCGCTCGCGCGACGTCATCCACCTCGCCTATCCGGTCGCTTTGGGGATGGTCTCGATCACCCTCCTCAGCGTGGTGGACACGGCGATGCTCGGCTGGCTGGGCCCGGTCCCTCTCGCCGCCGCGGGGATCGCGAGCGTCGCCTTCTTCGCGATCGTCTTCTCCCTCGGCGGGATTGGAGTCGGTGTCCAGACCCTCACCGCGCGGCGCTACGGGGAAGGGAACCTCGAGCAGTCCGGAGAGGTCCTGAACGCCGGTCTCCTCCTCGCCCTCGCCGGTGGTCTTCCCCTCGTCGTCGCGAGCCCATGGCTCTCCCGTCTCATCGCCCCGTTCCTCTCGCCGAACAGCGAGGTCGTCCGTCTCGGGGAGATCTACCTGCGCTATCGCTTCTTCGGGGGTGCCTTCTTCTTCCTTGAGCTCGTGTTCGGCGGCTTCTTCAATGGGGTAGGCGACACGAAACAACAGCTTGTCTTCGCGATCCTGGTCACCGCGGTGAACATCCTCCTTGACTATCTCCTCATCTTCGGCCACGCCGGGCTCCCGCGCATGGGCGTGGCCGGCGCGGCGATCGCCTCCACCATCGCAACGGCCCTGGGCGTCGTCTATCTCGTCGCGGTCAGCCTCTCTTTGCGCTATCGGACGCGCTTTTCCCCCTACCGCCACCTCGCCCGCGCGCTCCCCAAGGTCCTTGCGATCCTTCGCTTGTCGGCCCCCGCGATGGCGCAGCGCTTCATCTCGAACGGAAGCTTCTTCCTCTTCTTCGCGATCGTCGCGCGGATTGGGACCCTCGAGCTTGCGGCGAGCAACGTGATCCGCTCCGTCCTCGAGCTTTCCATCATGCCGGCGATCGGGATCGGGATCGCCGCGGCGACCCTCGTCGGCCAGAACCTTGGTGCCAAGAGGCCGGACGAGGCGGAGGTCTTCGCCTGGGAGGCGGCGAAGCTCGCGGCCTACCTGATGGCGACCGTGGGGCTCCTCTTCGTCGCCTTCCCGGAGGGGATCTTCTCCCTCTACACGAACGACCCCGTGGTGATCGCCCTGGGCCGCCTTCCTCTCGTCCTTCTCGGCGCGACGCAGGTCCTCGGCGGCGTGGGGATCGTGATCGGGCAGAGCCTGCAAGGAGCGGGAAACACCCGCTTCATCATGCTCGTCGAGCTTGCGATCTGCGGCCTCCTCTACCTGCCGACTGCCTACTTGCTCGGCGTCCAGTGCCGTCTGGGGATCGTCGGCGCCTGGTCGGGGGAGTTTGCGTACTGGTCGGCCCTCGCCCTCCTCACAGGCTGGAAGTTCCACCAGGGGCGGTGGAAGGAGATCCGGATCTAGTCCGGAGGCCGGAACGCGACGAGGAGGAGGTCGGCGACGTTCGTCCGCGTCGGGCCGGTCAAGAGAAGGTCCCCCGTCGCGCGGAGGAGCGGGTGGGAGTCGTTCTCCGCCAGGGCGCGCTCCGCGTCGAAGCCAAGGCCCCTCGCCCGGCGCACGGTCTCGCCGTCGACGAGGGCTCCCGCCGCGTCGGTCGGGCCGTCGGTCCCGTCGGTCCCCAGAGCCGCGACCACGACGCCTCTCTCCCCTTCGAGGCGGATCGCCGCGGCGAGGGCGGCCTCTTGATTTCGCCCTCCGAGACCCTCTCCGCGCACCGTCACCGTCGTCTCCCCTCCTCCGACGGCGAGCGCCTTCGCCCTTCCGGAACGGCCAAGCTCGCGGCCGAGGCAAGCGAGGGCCTCTCCCGCGGCGCGCGCCTCGCCCACGATCGGCTCCTCGAGGAGGCGGACCGCGTACCCGCGCCTCTCCCCCTCGCGGCAGACCGCGGCGACCGCCGTGCGATTGTTTCCAACGACGAAGGCCCTCGCGCTATGGAAGATCGGGTCCCCCGGCTTCGGCGTCTCCGCGATCCTCCCCGCAAGGCCAGACTCGATCCTCTCGCGCACCGAGCGCGGCACGTCGTCCCACAGGCCGTGGCGGACAAGGACCTCCCGCGCGTCCCCAAAGGTCGATGGGTCGGGAACGGTCGGGCCGGAGGAGATCGCCTCGAGCCGATCCCCGACGACGTCGGAGAGGAGGAGGGAGACGCTCGTGGCCGGTCGAAGGAGCGCGGCGAGCTGGCCACCCAGGAGAGAGGTGACGTGGCGGCGGACCGCGTTTATCTCCTCGATCCCGGCACCACAGCGAAGGAGCGCCGCGGTGAGCGTGCGTAGGTCCTCGAGGGTGATCCCCGGCGCGGGGAGGGAGAGGAGGGCCGATCCGCCTCCGGAGAAGAGGCACAGGACAAGGTCCCTCTCGCCGACCTTCTCCGCGAGGGCGCGCACGGCCCGGGCGCCGGCCGCTCCGCGCTCGTCCGGGAGGGGGTGCCCTCCTTCGTAGACCTTGACTCGTTTCGTGGGAAAAGAATAGCCGTAACGGGTCACGACGACTCCGTCGGTGAGCGGGCCCCTCAGGACCCCTTCCACCTCCTGCGCCATGGCCGCGCTCGCCTTCCCGGCGCCGAGGAGGAAGACGCGACGATCGGAAAGGGAGTAGACCTCCTCGCCAACCCGCAGGCGATTCCCTTCCCGTGCGACGTGCTCGCGGATCACCCGGCGCGGAGAGACGGTCTCGAGCCCCGCCTCCAAGAGAAGAAGGATCTCTTCGCGGGCCTCCCGTTCCCTCAAGGCCGAGCGGTCAAAGCGGACTCTCTCCATCATCTTCACCGTGCGCCGCCGTGGGCGCCTCCCCCGCCTTGGGGAACGCGCATTGCGGCTTGAGTGGACACCCCGCGCACAGGGGGCGCGGCCGGCAGCGCTCCTTGCCGTGGCGGACGAAGAGGGCGTGGTACTCATTGTACAGGGAGGGATCCGGCGCGAGGTTCTCCATGAAGAGGGCCCGAATCTCCTCGTAGCGCGCCCGCTCCTTGATGAGACCCAGACGAGAGAGGATCCGGCGGGTGTAGGCGTCGACGACGAAGCTCGGCTTTCCCGCGGCGTAGAGGAGGATCGCGTCCGCCGTCTCCTCTCCGATTCCCCGCACCGCGAGGAGATCCTGCCGCAGGGCGGGAAGGGGAAGCGCAAGGAAGCGCACAAGATCCCCGTCGTGCCGCTCGTTCAGGAAGTCGAGGAATGCCTTCAGCTTCTTTGCCTTCTCGTTGTAGTAGACAGAGGGACGGACGAGGGAGGCGATTGTCTCAAGCGGAGCCCGCGCCAGGGAGGCGGGATCCATCAGCCCGGCCTCCTTCAGGTTTGCGATCGCCCGCTCCACGTTCGACCAGGCCACGCGCTGGGTGAGGATCGCCCCAACGACCACCTCGAACGGGGTCGCCCCCGGCCACCAGTGCTGTCTCCCGTAGGCCTCAAGTAGAAGGCGCAAGAGCGAGGAGAGGCGCTCCCTCAACGCTACTTCTCCCCGAGGAACTGGAGGATTGCCTCGCAGATCGCGTCGGCGATCCGGCTCTGGTAGGAGAGGCTCTCGAGGAGTTTCGCTTCGTAGCGGTTGGTGAGGAAGCCAACCTCGAGGAGGGCCGCCGGCATCGTCGCGTGGCGGATGAAAAGCGGGGCCTGCTTCACCCCGCGATCCTCGGCCCCCGTCTGTGTGGCGACGTAACGCTGAAGGAGCTCCGCCAGGCGCCAGCTCGCGCTCGCCGGGCCGTCGCCGTCGTCGACGAGCGTCTCCACCCCCGAGATCCCGGCCTGGGAGTGCGCGTTGCAGTGGATGCTCACGTAGAGGTGGGCGCCCAGACGGTTGGCTTCCAGGACGCGATCGCTCGGGAAGACGTACTCGTCGCCCTGCCGACTGAGGACGACACGCAGATGCGGATGCTCGAGGAGCCTGAGGAAGACCATTTCCGCGATCCACCGCGTGATCTCCTTCTCTGAAGTCCCGTCGGCCGCGGTCGCGCCTGGGTCCCTCCCTCCGTGGCCAGGATCGATCACCACCGTGAACTGGTACGAGACGGTTGGGCCCCCAACATCGGCCGGAAACGCCGCCATGCAGAGAAGAAGGAGGGTGAGGACGAGCGTCAGCCTAGAGGGTCGAACCAATCAGCGATCACTCCTTGCGATGTCGCTGGCAGGGTACGCGATGGCTCGCCCTCGGGTAAGGCGAGCCGTCACGGAGAGAGATGACATCTGGGAAGGGGGAGCGGGCGAAGCGTCCTCTCAGGATCAAGAAGACAAGAGGTGACTCTCTGCTTTTCCCGGATGCGGCATGTGCCCATTCCGTTCCAGTGAATCGCGCATCCGTCCCGAGCGAGACTCCCCCTCGCGGCGCGCGCTATAATCGGGGGGCACGACCTGGGAGGGGAGAGAGTGGGGGGAGAGAAAGGGGTCTTACCGAGTAGGCGGGTCGGTCCTCGCGCGAGCGGCGATCCCTCGCAAGACAAGAGAGCGGATCGCCCGCATGGTCGCCTCCAACGCGATCGCGGCACCGCAGTGAAGGGAAGCCCGTTCCTACGGGGAAGCGCAAGCCAGGGCCTTCTCGTGATCGCCCACCGCGGCGCGCGCTCCCTCGCCCCGGAGAACACCCTCGTTGCGGCAGAGGCGGCGCGCGCGGTGGGGGCACACCTGTGGGAGTTCGACGTCGAGACGACCCGGGACGGGGAACTCATCCTCCTTCACGACGAGACGCTCTCCCGAACGACGGACGCTCCCGAGCGCTATCCAGACCGGGCCCCGTGGCGAGCGGCCGACCTCACCTGGGAGGAGATCAAGGACCTCGACGCCGGCTCCTGGTTCCTCCGGGAGGATCCGTTCGGGACCCTCGCCTCCGGAGAGGTCGACCCGAAGCGGAAGTCCCTGTACGCCGGCGCGCGGATCCCCACCCTACGGGAGGCTCTCTCCTGGACCAACGAGAACGGCCTTGCCGCGAATATCGAGCTGAAAGGGAACCGGCCTGCGCTTGGACTCGAGAACGACGGCCGCCGGACGGTCGAGGAGACAGTCCGGGTGATCCGTGACCTGGGGATGGAGGATCGCGTCCTCGTTTCGTCATTCGCGCACGCGATGGTCCGCCACCTCAAGGCGGTCACTCCCGAGGTCGCGGGCGCGCTCCTCTTCCACGGCCTCCCGCCCGACCCCCGACCTATCCTGGAAGAGACGGGAGCGGACGCCGTGGCCATCCGGCTCCCGGCCTTCGAGCGGGGGGCCGCTCGCCTTCTGCAAGAGGCTGGCTTTGGAGTCTACGTGTGGACCGTGAACGGACCCGAGGACCTCGTCCGCCTCGCCGCCGAGCCTTTCCTCGCCGGCATCATCACCGACTGGCCGCAGCGACTCCTTGCCATCCTCGGCCGCCCTCGCTAACGCTCTCGCCATTCTCCTATCCACAACACGTCTCCGCTCCACTTCTGCGACCGAACTCGCCTCACGGAATGGTCATCGCCGTAGATCGGTGATATTTGTCACATTCAGTCGCCGATCCTCGAGGAGTTTTTTCTTCTTCCGAAGGCGCTTCTCGCTCTTTTGGTGACGTTTGTCGCATTCACCATCCGCGTTGGCCATCCAGCTTTCTCCTTTCCGATCGGATACACTCTGGGAGCAAGCGGCGCTGGTCTGTCCATCCTGGAGGAACTCTCGTGACAGGCTGTCGCTCTTTGCAGATTGGTTCGCTTCGGAGCGAAGGAGAGGGACGAAGGCATGAACTCACAGGGTGTCACTCCGCAGAGCGAAGACTACGCGCGTTGGTACAACGACGTGGTCCAGAAGGCCGATCTCGCCGAGTACTCGCCGGTGCCTGGCTGCATGATCATCAAGCCCTACGGCTACGAGCTGTGGGAGGCGATTCGGGCCAGCCTCGATCGCCGCTTCAAGGAGACCGGCCATCGAAACGCCTACTTCCCGCTCTTCATCCCGATGAGCTTCCTGAAGAAAGAGGCTGAGCACGTCGCGGGCTTCGCCCCGCAGCTCGCTGTCGTCACCCACGGCGGCGGCAAGGAACTCGAGGAGCCGCTCGCCGTGCGGCCGACCTCGGAGACGGTGATCGGCCACTCCTTCGCGCAGTGGATCCACTCCTACCAGGACCTCCCTCTCCTCATCAACCAGTGGGCGAACGCAGTCCGCTGGGAGATGCGACCGCGCCTATTCTTGCGCACGCGGGAGTTCCTGTGGCAGGAGGGGCACACCGCCCACGCGACCCAGGAGGAGGCGATCGAGGAGACGATGCGCATCCTCGACATCTACACTGACGTCGCGACGAACGAGGCGGCGATCCCTGTCATCAAGGGAAGGAAGAGCGAGCAGGAGAAGTTCGCCGGCGCGGAGGCCTCCTACTCGGTCGAAGGGATGATGGGGAACAAGTGGGCCCTCCAGTCGGGGACCTCCCACCACCTCGGCCAGAACTTCGCCAAGGCGTTCGAGATCAAGTACTTAGGCAAGGACAATCGCCTTGAGTACTGCTGGACGACCTCGTGGGGCGTCTCGACGCGCATGGTCGGGGCAATCATCATGGCCCACGGCGACGACAAGGGGCTGCGCCTGCCGCCCCGCCTCGCGCCGACCCAGGTCGTGATCGTCCCGATCTTCAAAAACGACGCCGAAAAGGACGCCGTCCTCGCGACGGTCCGCCGCGTCCGCGCCCTCCTCGTCGCCGCCGACGTACGGGTCCACGTGGACGAGCGCGAAGGGATGACTCCCGGGTTCAAGTTCAACGACTGGGAGATGCGTGGCGTGCCGCTGCGGATGGAAGTCGGCCCGCGCGACGTCGCCCAGGGCGCGGTCCTCCTCTCCCGCCGTGACCTTCCCGGGAAGGAAGGGAAGGAAGAAGTCCCCCTTGAGGGCGTCGCCTCGACCGTCGCGCGGCGGCTCGACGAGGTCCAGAAGAGCCTGCTCGCCCAGGCGACCGAGTTCCGCAACTTAAACCTCCACGAGGCCGCCTCGTTCGCCGAGCTTCGAGAGATCGTCGCCGACGGCTGGGCCCTTCTCTGGCACTGCGGGACCGCCGAGTGCGAGGGGAAGATCCAAGAAAAGACGAAGGCGAGCTCGCGCTGCTTCCCCCTTGACCTAAACGATGAGTGGTACCCGAAGGGAAAGACCTGCGCCGTCTGTGGGAAGCCGGCGCAGGGCCGCGCCTACTTCGCGCGGGCGTACTGACATCCGGTCGCGCGCTGCGCGACGACGCTACTCCTTGCTTCCGAGCGCGTTCGTAGGCTAGTCTTGCTCGGGCACCCTGGGAGAAGCCCGAGGTTCCCGGTCAAAAGAGGCGGCTTCGGATGGAACTCTTGATGCACTGGATTCACAACGAGACGGCGGCCCGGTTCACCATCCTTGCCTTCGTGACCCTTGTCGTCCTCGGGGTCGTTCGCCTCTTCCAGCCCTACCTCGCCCGCGGGATCAAGGAAGCCACGACCCGATACCGAACGCGCCGGTTCGTCAACCTCGCCGGCTACCTCACCATCGTCATCGCCGCGATGTCGATCTTCAGCGACCGACTGGGCGTCGTCGGAGTCGTCCTCGGGGTGGCCGGCGCAGGAATCGCCTTCGCCCTCCAGGAACTCGTCGCGAGCGTCGCGGGTTGGTTCGTCATCGCCTTCGGCCGGTTCTACAAGGCCGGAGACCGCGTGCAGCTCGGAGGGATCCGCGGCGACGTGATCGACATCGGAGTCCTCCGCACGACCGTCATGGAGTGCAGCGACTGGGAGAAGGGCGGCCTGTACAGCGGCGGGATCGTCCGGATCCCGAACAGCTCCGTCTTCAAGGGACCGGCCTTCAACTACTCGGCCGACTTCCCGTTCCTGTGGGACGAGATCACCGTCCAGGTGCAGTACGGATCGGACTACACCTTCGTGCGGGAGATGCTGCACAAGATCGCGGCGGAGGTCGCGGGCGAGGACGCGTCGCGGGCCCAGAGCCTGTGGAAGCACATGGTGGCGAAGTACGCGATCGAGGACGAGCGGATCGAGCCGACGGTGAGCATGGTCCTTGCAGAGAAGTGGGTTGAGTTTACCGCGCGCTACGTCGTCGACTACAAGACGCGCCGCAGCCAGAAGGATCAACTCTTCTCCCGCATTCTCGAGGAGGTCGCGAAGAACCCCGACCGAGTCGCCCTCGCCATGACGCCGATCGTGGCCGCGGCTCCGGCCCCGTCCACGCTGCAGAAGGACACGCCCCGCTAGCCGCCGGCGCTGCGGGCAGCGCTCACCGGCGCTTCGCTTTCAGGGGAGCATCCTCGCTACTTCGGTGACGTCCATCACATGAAGCGTCCGCCATCGTTCTTTCTCACTCCAACGCTACTTAGTACGTTTTTGTGATATACATCACGCTCGATGCGCGGCATGGAGCCTGCTTTGTCTCTTCCAAAAGCCTTTTCCCGCCGTTTGGTGATGTTTATCACATCCACGCCGGGATCTCCCACATCAGGTCCTTCTTCTCTCCTGAACGCGACTCCCTCAGTTTTTGTAATACAAATAACATTCTGAGAATCGCGGACTGACACTCCTAGCGTTCAGTTGCCCATTCGCACGAATCTGGTGATCTTTGTCACATTCAGTCCGACCACGCAGCACGTTCTTGCGTTCAAGACGCCATTTGCCATGCTTTTGTGATTTAGATTACCTTCGTCGTGAGCTGCGGAACCAAGTCACTTGCGTTTCTTCGGCGGCTTCTTCGCCGGACGAGGAAGATCGAGCAGCCGAAGCTCGAGGAGCCTCTTCGCCCGCGCGTAGGCGTCCTGGCGGTCGCCCTCCCTGCGGATGCCCACCGCCACGACGATGACGTCGCCCTCTCGCACCGTGTAGATCACGCGATGGCGAGCCACGGCGAGGCTGCGGAACCCTGCCAGGTCTTCGACGAGAGGTTTCCCCCGTCCTTCTGGGTCTTGCGCGAGCTTCTCGATTCGCCGCACGACCATCGCGCGGACTCGCCTGTCCTCAATGTCGTGCAGCATCGATTCCGCTGTTTGGGTGAAGAGAATCCTGAACGAGCCGGTCATGCGTCAGAGCCTGGCTTTCACCTCGTCCAAGGGGACAAGTTTCCCGCTCTCCATCTCGCGCAGGCTCTTGCGCAGGGCGGCCATCAGTCCCTCGTCCCCAAGGATCTCCAGGGTCTCCACGAGGCCGTCGTAGAGATCCCATGGCATGATGGCAAGGACCGGCTTCCCGCGGCGCGTGATCGCTACCGCGTCCAGCCACCCTTCCGCCGAGAACTGCTCGGGGAGCCGCGTGATCTCCGAACGCGCCTTCGTGATCGGAATCGACTTGCTAACCACTCTCCCTCCTCTGTGCGTCCAGGTAAGTGTACAGATGGGCGGACATCGGTCAAGTTTTGAACGAGCAATGCCCTTGCTTTCGCTAACCGCTGAACACCGCAAGCTAGGGCCTGTCGCGAAACTGAGAACCTATGCTAAACCTCGCCACAACGGGTCGATGGTCCGAGACCCGCTTCGCAGTATCGAGATCTGATCCTGAGTACGTCTTGATCTGACAGCTAATGGCCTCCTCCGCGGCGAGGTCCGGAGAGATGAGGAAGTGGTCGTATCGATGCTCCGCGTAGGTTGTCCCAATACCCTCTTGACCAACTGGATTCATTACATCAAATCCGATCGCCTGGGCTAAGGTTTCAATCTCTGGACCTTCTGTGTTGAAGTCCCCGACTACTATGACGTCCGGATCAATCGCGAGCGCTTGAGAGACTACATCTTCCAACAGTCGCTTCTCTTGTTCTCTCTGCGCTGTGTCACTCCAGGAAAGGTGCACGGTCACGACAACGGCGTCGAATCCACCACTCGATACACGAGCACACTGCGCAGGATGCTGAAACCCTTGCGGGTCACTCATGTCTTCCAGAGCCACCGACTGTGTTGCAAAGATCGCGTTGTCTTGCCCATCCGTGGAGTTCACGAACGCAACCTGTGTAAACGCGGTCTCTGTCTGGAGGAACTCATCTACTCGCTCTTGATTGGCGATTTCCTGAATGCAGAGGACGTCTGGGTGAAGTCTCTGCAACTCGGCGTGAAACCAAGTCCTTTCACACGGATCGTTCTCTGGATAGCCTCTCACGTTCCACGTCACGATCAAGAGCTCGCCTGGATAAGAAGGACCCGGCTCAGGCAACTCACAACCAGCGGGACCCACAAGGAAGGCGACAACCACCATGAAGGAGGCAAGGAGTAGCCTCTCTGAGTGCACACTCCTTCTCTCCCGAATTCTCATGCTCTACTCCTGCAGCTTGAGCAGGAATCTCGGCAGGTGTCCTGACATCCGAGCCCTTACGGATGTAGTCCCTGCTCCACCCAGCATAGCTCGGGTTAGGTGGGAAAAGCAACAAACGAGAGAAGCCGACTATGGTTGGGCGTTTCCTGGCAGATTCCGCTAGTGTGCTGAAGTGGCGGGTAACTGCTTATCGTGTCTGGAGGTGCATTCAGCACTGACGCGGAAAGCGGCCG
>CAYHEK010000041.1:0-13286 GCA_964355545.1 uncultured Thermotogae bacterium
ACTGCTGGAAGGGAAGCTGCTCGCCGAGGTCTACAAGAAGTATGGGGTCCTGTAAAGGAGGAAGCGCGTGTCAGGGGATGAGGACACAAAGGGGACGTTGACCGAACGCCTGGTCGAGAGAGGAAAGCGGGATCGCACGACGCTCGATCGCCTCTTTCTCGGGCGAGGAGACGAGTCTTCGATCCCACGTGACGAGCACGAGCGGCTGTACTTCTTCCTCGATGCCCGAGGTGCCTTCTCCACCTCCTCTCTCGGCGCACGGTGGCAATACAGGCTCCGCTCAGACACGGCGGTCTTCGTCCCCGCAGGAGTCGAGCACCGGCTCACAAACTCCGGAGATGCGCCTCTGCGGGCCATTGTCTTCACCGCTCGACTCCCGGAGGGGGAGCGAGCGAGCGAACCCCGCGGAGGGCCAACCTTCGCCGACCTGCACGATGTGCCGCAAAGGAACATGACAAGCTTCCTCACCCAGACGCTCTTTGCCGGCGCGGACGTCAAGGCGCACGTGTTTGTGCTGAGCGAGTACCAGACCCTCCTCCCCGGCGGGTGCGTCCCCCGGCACGTCCACGAGATAAGAGAGGAGCTCTGCTACGTGTGCAGCGGGCAGGGGAACCTACACCTAGAAGGTTCGGACAGGGTCATCCGCGCCGGGGAAGCAGCGCGCATTCCCCCTGGCGCATGGCACTCTATGACAAACGAGGGGGATGCCGCCTTGGAATACATCATCGCTCAGTCCTCGCACGCCTGCGAGGGGCCCGCCCGAGAGGCCGAGCGATCGGAGGGAGCCCATGGAACGACTTAACCTGTTGGGTGTTGCAGCGAGTCCGCGAGGCGAGGGAAACAGCCTCTTCCTCCTTGAGCGCGCGATTCAAGCGGCCAGACAGGTCGGAGGAGAGGGCCTGCACGTGGAGACCTTTGCCTTTCACGGCAAGCGCGTCGGCCCCTGTGTCCAGTGCTATCAGTGCGATAAGACCCGCGGTGAGTGCGTCATTAAGGATGACTTCCACGAACTCCGTGAGAAATGGTTGGCCGCAGATATCGTTCTCTACTCCGTACCCGTCTATCACTTCTCCATCCCCGCGCAGCTCAAGTCCTTCTTCGACCGCCTCGGCCAGTCGACGAGCAAGCGCTACCCGCGGACGAGAAGGGGCGAGCAGGCCCTCCATTTGAAGATCGTCGGAGGCATCGCTCAGGGTCTGGACATCTTCTCAGGCCAGGAGCACGCCCTCATGGACCTGGTGCAACACGCCGTGTTGGAGAACTGCATCCCCATCTCCGGCAATGCGTACGTCGGGGCAGGAGGGTGGACCGCGTGGAGCCGCGACACCCGCAAGATCGAATCGCTCGCGGCGCAGGGCGACGCCATCGCCTCGTTCAGCGTCTCCGCAGCGGAATCCATCGGCAGGCGCGCCGTCTGGCTCGCTCTGATCCTGCGCGCCGGCTCGCGCGAGCTCATCACCCTGTTGGAGGGTGAGGACGCCTTCCTTCCCCTTCTCGAGAGGTTGAACCGACCCGACTAAGATGACGACCAGGCCTTGGCTTGCGCGATTTCCGGACTTACGGGGCGTAGAAGACAACGTCCTCTTCGTCATCGCCCCCGAGGTCGTTGAGCGACCGATCGACGTCGAGAAGGAGATCAGAGCCTCTCTCCAGCAACCGATCGCGAGCCCTCCGCTTGCGGAGATCGTGTCCAGCGGAGACCGCGTCCTCCTCCTCGCGGACGACGTGACGCGCCCCACGCCCCGCTCACGGCTCATTCCTCCCGTTCTCGACGCACTCAACGCGGCCGGCGTTCCCGACGACCAGATCACCATCCTGATCGCCCTGGGAACGCATCGCCCCATGACGGAGGGCGAGATAGACGAGGCCTTCGGCAGGGAAGTCATCCGCCGCGTCTCCGTCCTGAACCACGACTTCCGCGATCCCAGGCAACTGGTCCCCATAGGACATACGGAACAGGGAACTCCCATCATCGTGAACCGCAGAGTGGTCGAGGCGGACTTCGTGCTGGGTGTCGGGAGCATCGTCCCCCACCCGGAGGCAGGATGGAGCGGTGGGGCCAAGATCTTTCAACCCGGCGTATGCGGCGAGGAGACGACCGCCTGGACGCACATGCTCGCCGCGCGCCAACCCGACCACCTGGCTCTGGCCGGCGTGGAAGAGAACCCAGTACGGAGGGAGATCGAGCGGGTCGCGATCCAGGGTGGGTTGAAGTTCATCGTGAACGTGGTCTTCGACGGCGCAGGGAAGGTGGCCAAGGTCGTAGCGGGAGACCCAGTAGCGGCCCACCGCGCTGGCGTGGCGTTCGCTCGAAGGATCTTCGTGCGGGCGATTCCAGAGCAGGCCGACATCGTCGTCGTGGACGCGCGGCCGGCGGACATGGATTACTGGCAGGGGATCAAGCCTCTCGCCTTCGCCACTCGGGCCGTCAAGGAAGGCGGGACCGTGATCCTGGTCGGAGACTTCCGCGATGGGATCTCCCCGATCTACGACGCCGAATTCCGCGCCTTCGGGAACAAGGGTCGCGACGAACTCTGCAAGGCAGAAAGGACCCACGAGCTCGGGCACGGCGTCTGCACGGAGGCGCTGTACCTCCACGCCGCGATCCTAGAACGAAACGACGTGATCTGCGTCTGCGACGGCATATCCACGGACGGAAGGAACGCCCTGGGCTTTCGCAGCGCCGGCTCTGTGCGCGAGGCGTTAGAGCTGGCGTTCGAAAAGGCCCAAGCAAAGGCCACCGTGGGGGTCATCCTCCAAGGAGGGGACGTGTTGCCCTGCGTCGACGAGAAGGGGGAGAAAGACTACAGATGAGCAAGAAAACGGTCGTCATCACGGACTACGACTTTCCAGACGTCGAGACCGAGCGCGCCATCCTGGAAGAGGTCGGAGCAAAGGTAGAGGCGTATCACTGCAAGGAGGAGAAGGACGTCCTCAAGATCGTTCGTCAGGCGGATGTGGTGATCAACCAGTATGCGCTGATCAACCGCACCGTCATCTCACACCTTGGCAAGTCGTGCATCGCCATCGGCCAGTACGGTATCGGCGTGGACACGATCGATGTCCAGGCGGCGACCGACCAAGGGATCGTCGTCGTCAACGTCCCTTCCTACTGTGAGGACGAGGTCGCAGAGCACGCCCTGGCTCTCCTTTTGACTTTGGCGCGCAAGCTTCCGCTCTACGACGCCGAGGTCCGCCGCGGCGCCTGGGATTGGACCACCCAGGCACCGATTCACCGGGTGGATCGCCGGACCTTGGGTCTTGTGGGGTTCGGCAAGATCGCGCGGAGGCTCGCGGAGAAGGTGAAGGGGTTATCGCTCGTCATCCTGGCGTTCGACCCCTTCGTATCAGAGGCGACGATGCAGGAGATGGGGGTGCGGAAGGTCTCTCTGGAAGAACTCCTCCGCCAATCCGACTTCATCTCCATCCACGCCCCCCTCACGGATGCGACGCGCAACCTGATCTCGGAGCCGCAGTTTCAGCTGATGAAGGAGGGGGCGATCCTCGTCAACGTGTCGCGAGGCGCCGTTTTGGATCAGGATGCGCTCTACCGGGCGCTCTCCGAGCGCAGGATCCTCGCCGCGGGTCTCGACGTATTCTACGAAGAGCCCCCTCGCGCTCCGCACAGCGGGGACGCCCTCCTCAAGCTGGACAATGTCTGCCTTACCCCTCACGTGGCCTGGTACTCCGAGGAATCGATCATCGGGCTGCGCGAGAAGCTGGCACGAGACATCGCCGGAATCCTACAAGGCAAGAAGCCTCACGGGTTTGTGAATCCGAGCGTCAAGCCCCGTGTGGCCTTGAGATAAGGAGGTCGACTCACATGGCCGGACGAGAAGGGAAGACGGCGTTGGGGAGCTTCGTCTGTTCCATCCCCACCAAGGTGATCTTTGGCTTCGACAAGATCGATTCGGTCGGCGAGGAAGTCAAGGAGCTCGGCAGCCACGCGCTCGTCGTCGCGGCGGCGAAGAGCATGGAGAAGATCGGGGCCCTAGGGCGAGTCACGAAGGCCCTTGAAAAGGCCGGAGTGGCCGTGACCGTCTTCCAAGAAGTCGAGTCGGATCCGACCGTCGCTGCGATCGACGAGGTCGCTCGTCTGTGCAGCAGGAAGGGCTGCCGCGTCGTCGTCGGCCTGGGCGGCGGGAGCGCCGTCGATTTCGCCAAGGGCGTCGCTGTAGCCGCAACTCACGAGGGGTCCGTCCTGGACTACATGACTCGCGTCGGGTACCCGCCGAGACCGATCACGGAGAAGACTCTTCCGATCGTCGCCATTCCGACGACGGCCGGGACCGGATCGGAGGTGACGGCGGTCGCGGTCATCACAATCCCCGCCACACACGAAAAGCACGGGATCCTCAACCCGCGAGTCCTCCCGAAGGTTGCGATCGTGGACCCCGGCTTGACCTTGTCTCTTCCGCCCCGGTTGACGGCCGGGACCGGGTTTGACGTCTTTGGACATGCGTTTGAGGCCTTTGCGAGCAAATTCACGACGCCGTTCGCGGACATGGTGGCCCTGGAGGCTATGCGCCTCGTGGGAGCCCACCTTGTCGCGGCGGTCAGGGACAAGGAGAACGCCGTCGCGCGAGAGACCATGGCCTGGGCAGCGACCCTGGGAGGAGTGGCCATCGCCAATGCTGGAATGACGGTCGCTCACGGGATCGCTCAAGCTCTCGGGGGGCGTTTCCACATCGCTCACGGCGAGGCCGTCGCGTTCTGCTTGCCGGAGGTCATGGAGCAGATGGCGCCGAGCCGGGCGGACCGGTTGGCCCGCGTGGCGGAGGCGATGGGCATCCCCACTCGAGGGAGGAACGCGGAGGACAAGGCTCGCGACTGCATCGCCGGAATCAAGAGGCTGCGCGAAGAAGTTGGTCTCGACATTCGACTGGGAGAGTTTGGCATCCGCCTACAGGACGTCGATCAGCTCGTTATAGACGTCTTCAACACGCAGCACTGGTCGATCGAGCACCACCCACAGGAACTCAGCCACGGCGACGTGAAGAAGATCCTCGAGGCGCGTCTGTAGCGAGCCCCCCTGGCTCGCTCGAAAGGACCAGGACATGGCGAAGAAGACTCAACCAGCCGGAGAGGGAAGCAAGACCATGACCGGCCGCTACGGCCGATACTTGGACGTCGATCTCTCGAATCGAACTCTCAAGGAATTCGTCATCCCGGAGAGCTGGGCGAGAAAGCACCTGGGTGGACGCGGCGTCGGGGCCCGGATCATGCTCCAAGAACTGCCTGCGGGGGCCGATCCGCTCGGTCCCGAGAACCTCCTCGTCTTCGGAACCGGGCCTCTCCAGGGCACTGGGATGGCCGGGGCCGGACGGCACGTGGTCACGAGCAAGTCCCCGAAGACGAAGGCCGTCAGTGACTCGTACGCCGGCGGTTTCTTCGGACACGCCCTTGCTCAATCCGGATACGACGGGATCGTCGTCCGCGGAAAGGCCTCCAGTCCGGTTTACCTCGCCCTCCTTGGCGGGAAGGCGACCCTCCATGACGCACGAGCGCTGTGGGGATCTCTTGTGCTCGAGACGGAGACGGAGCTGAAACGCCGGCACGGCGACGTCCGCGTCTCCTCGATCGGGCCTGCGGGAGAGAACCTCGTCCGGCAGGCGTGCATCATCAACGACCGCAACCGGGCCGCCGGCAGGCCCGGCTTCGGCGCGGTCATGGGGTCGAAGAACTTGAAGGCGATCGCCGTCGGAGGGAACGAGAAGAGACCGCTGACGGACCCTGGCCTCCTCTCCCGTGTGCGGACGCAGTTCGCCGCGGGTCTCGTCAAAGACCAGAGGCAGGCGTTCCTCGGAGAGTACGGGACGGCCGGCTACCTCGAGATACACAACGAGAAGGGGATTCAGCCCTCGAGGAACTTCCAGGACGCCTTCTACGACGACGCGGCAAAGATCGGGGGTGAGGCCCTGCTCGAACTCCTCGTGGAGCGGGATCACTGCACGGGGTGCCCCGTTCGCTGCAAACGGGTCGTAAAGACGGAGTTTGCCGGCGAGCCTGTAATCCCTGCCTACGGCGGCCCCGAGTACGAGACGCTCGCGGCGTTCGGAACCCTGTGCATGAACTCCGACCTCCGGTCGATCGCGCTCGCAAACCAAAAGTGCAACGCCTTGGGCCTGGATACGATCAGCGCGGGAGTCTCCATCGCCTTCGCGATGGAAGCAAGCGAAAAAGGGCTCCTGCCCAGCAAAGTGGAGTGGGGAGATCCCCACGCCATCCTCACCCTGATCGAAGAGATCGCCCGGCGAGAGGGGTCTGGAGCGAGGCTCGCGGACGGGATTGAGGCCCTAGCCGAGGACCTGGGAGCCGACTTTGCGATGGTGATCAAGGGACAGGAGATCCCACTCCATGAGCCGCGCGGGAAGAAGGGAATGGCCCTCACGTATGCAACCACCCCGCGAGGGGGGCAGCACATGGAAGGGATCCACGATGACTACCTGGAATCCACTCCCGTGACTCCCGAACTTGGAATCACGGATCGGGTCAGCCGCTTCGCCTGGACGAACAGGCCGTTCCTGTGCAAGGTGTACGAGGACCTGACTTCGTTCAACAACTCTCTTGTCATCTGCGACTTCGTGGTCAACCGGACGGGAGAGAACTACAACTATCCCCTCATCCGAGAGGCCCTGTACGCCATCACGGGACTGGAACTTAGGCCCGAGGACATGGTGGCGGTCGGCGAGCGGAACTACAACGTGCTGCGACTGCTCTCCGCCATCGAGGGATATCGGCGCGCGAACGACGGGTTGCCCGCGAGGTTCGAAGAACCGCTCCCACGGGGGGCGAGCGCCGGCGAGTCGATCGAGCGAAGCGATCTCGAAAACCACATCAAGGACTACTACAGAACCCGGGGGTGGAGCGACTGGGGCCCCACAAAAGAGCGGTTGAGGACCCTGGATCTAGACGAGCTGGTTGACTATGTCGGAGAAGGCGATTGAACCCAAAGCGGCCAGGAACGAGTCGTGCTCATGCCGTCCCAAAAGGGAAGGAGGAGAGGCCCCTGGAGACCGGCGCGCCCTTCCCGCAAGGACCGGAACACTACGTCGTCGATGAGGAGATAGCCGTGGTCCGCAAGCGCCCCCTCGGCAAGACGGGTCTCGTGGTGAGCGAGATTGGATTGGGGACGATGGAACTCCGCGGACCCCGCATCTGGGACGGGCGGCCCGTGAGCCCCAGCGCGGCAGAACGGCTCCTGAACACGGCCCTTGACCTCGGGATCAACTTCATCGACACCTCACCGGACTACGGCTTGAGCGAGACCTACATCGGGCGATTCTTGGCGTCGCGGCGCGATGAATACGTCCTGGCAACGAAATGTGGCTGTTACTTGGTAGATAGAGGCTCCTACGATGAGACAAGACATGTCTGGACCCGACGCAACATCCTGGATAACGTGAGTGAAAGCCTCGAGAGGCTGCGGACCGACCACGTCGACCTCCTGCAACTCCACAACGCGAGAATTCAGGAAGTACGAGATAACGGGATCCTAGATGCATTGCAGGAGATCAAGGATTCAGGAAGGGCTCGCTTCATCGGAGTCTCATCGACGTGGCCGGACCTCGTGGACTTCATCGAGGTGGAGACCATGGACACGATCCAAACGACGTACTCCGCCCTCGACCTCGCTCATCAGGACCTGATCTCCGCCGCGGCGAGGAAGGGCCTGGGCACGATCGTTCGCGGCGCGGTCGCCAAGGGCGCCCTCACCGACCTGGAGAGCCGGAACCTGGTGGAGAACCTCCGCATGACCGTCGGCAAGAGGGAACTCTGGGAGAGCTCGCGGCTCGAGGAGGTCTTGGGCGAGATGCGGCCGATGGAGTTCCTGGTCCGATTCGCCCTGACTCATCCCGATGTCAACACGGTCATCCTCGGGACCCTCAATCCCGACCACCTGAGGGAGAACCTCGCCGCGGCGAGCAAAGGCCCCCTCCCCGACCCGTTGTACCGCGAGGTCAAGGAGAGACTCGCAACCTCGGGGATACGCCCTGTCTTGAGTGAACAAGGAGACCCCAAGCGATGAATCCAACCGATCGGCTCCTCACACGAACGGACCGCCACCGGGCGAAGAGCTCTCAGCCTATACCGATCATGATTGCAGAGGCCCAAGGGGTTTGGCTAGAGACCGTGGATGGCGTGAAGTACCTGGACATGATCAGCGGGTATGGTGCCCTGAATCAGGGGCACTGCCATCCCCGAATCGTCGAGGCCCTCAGGCATCAGGGAGGTCGCGCGGCCCTCCTCTCCGACGCCCTCTACAACGATCAACAAGGCCGCCTGTACGAGAGACTCTCCGCGTTGACGAGAAAGGACCTCGTCTTCCTCGCAAACTCCGGCGTGGAGGCGATTGAGGCGGCGTTGAAGGTGGCGCGGCGCTGGGGGTATCGCGCGAAGGGCGTCCCCAAAGACTGTGCGGAGATCATCGTCTCGGAAGGGAACTTCCACGGGCGCACGATCACCGCCGTCTCCTTCTCCACCGACCCGTCCGTGCGGGCCGACTTCGGCCCCTACACTCCTGGCTTCAAGAGCGTTCCCTTCGGAGACCTCGAGGCGCTTGAACGAGCGATCACGCCAAATACCGTCGCCTTCCTCACGGAACCGATCCAGGGCAGGGGCATCCGCGTCCCCCCTCCTGGATTCCTGCGCGATGCGCGCGCCCTGTGCCGAAGAAACAGGGTCCTCTTCCTCGCCGATGAGGTGCAGACAGGGTTTGGCCGGACAGGGAAACGTTTCTGTTGCGACTGGGAAGGAATGGACCCGGACGTCTACATCCTGGGAAAGGCGCTGGGAGGAGGGATCTACCCGGTCTCCGCCATCTCGGCGGACGCGGAGGCCCTTGGCGTCTTGGAACCCGGGTCGCACGGCACGACCTACGGGGCGAACGCCCTGGCGTGCGCCGTCGCCCTCGCCGCCCTGGACGTCGTCGAGGAAGAGGCCTTAGCCGAGCGCGCTCTCGAATTGGGGGGGTACTTCACCGATCGCTTGCGAGAACTGGATAGCCCTCTCGTCAAGGACGTGAGAGGGCGGGGCCTCTTCCTCGGGCTGGAGCTCACGAGGCCGGTCGAACCCTACTGCGAGGAACTACGGAAGCGCGGAATCCTGTGCAAGGGCATGGGGTCAAACACCGTGCGCCTCGTCCCTCCCTTGGTGATCACCAAGGAGGAGCTCGACTGGGCGATGGAGCGGCTGCAAGACGCCTTGAGGGAGGAGCGCTAGAACGTTTGCAGGACAAGGAGGGACAAGGTGGAGACGATCGGATTCGACGTGAGAGGGAAGGTGGCCGTCATCACGGGCGGAACGAGTGGAATCGGGCACGGAATGGCCCTCGGCTTTGCGGACCTTGGTTGTCACGTCGTCCCGACGAGTGAGCCCGGGACGGAGTCCCGCATCAAAGAGACGGTCCGCGAGCTCAAGGCGAAGGGAGTTGAATCGCTCGAGATGGCGACCGACGTCACCGACGTCCGCCAGGTGGAGGCCCTCGTGCACCGGGTGGTCGAGCGATTCGGCCGTCTGGACATCCTGGTGAACTGCGCGGGAATCACGATACGAAGGCCGAGCGTCGCCTTGACGGAAGAGGAGTGGACCAAGGTCGTGGACGTCAACCTGAAGGGGACCTTCCTGATGTGTCAGAAGGTGGGAGAGGTCATGCTGAAGCAAAGATCGGGTAGCATCATCAACATCGCCTCTCTGACGAGCTTCGTCGCCTACCCGGAGGTGGCCGCCTACTGTGCCAGCAAAGGGGGCGTCCACATGCTCACGAAGGCGCTCGCCATCGAGTGGGCCAAGCACGGTGTGAGAGTCAACGACATCGCACCGGGGGACATCCTGACCGCCCTGACGAAGTCGGTGGTGGACAAAGACCCTGAGCGGCGCAGGAAGATGGAATCGCGGATCCCCATGGGCCGCCTCGGCGAGGTGGAGGAACTGGTAGGGGCAGCCGTCTACCTCGCCTCCGACGCGTCCCGCTACGTCACCGGCCAGACGATCGTGGTGGACGGCGGGCACTTGGCCGAAGGGATCTAGCGGAGGCCTCGCCGTGCTTCGTGCGAGGCTTCAATGGCTTTTCGTTTCAGGAGTTGATCCTCATACCTCGAGGAGGACGCGGTGAACAGAGCGAACACGATGAGACAGCTGGAGGAGTGTGGTGCGATCGGAGTCATCCGAGTAGAGAGGGGCGACGTCCTGTTGCGCATCGCTCGAGCACTAAAAGACGGTGGCCTCAGCTCCGTTGAGATCACGATGACGACTCCGGGGGCGCTGCGGGCGATCGAGGAGGTCGCCGGAAAGCTGAAGGGCGTCCTCATCGGCGCAGGCACGATCTTAGACGGAGTCACGGCCCGTCAGGCGATCCTCGCCGGAGCGGAGTTCCTCGTCACGCCCACCGTCGAGCCAGACGTGATCGAGATGGCGCGCCGGTACAGCAAAGTAGTGATCCCGGGGGCGATGACGCCCACCGAGATCTTGGCCGCCTGGGAGGCGGGAGGAGACCTGGTGAAGGTGTTCCCGGCCGAGGTCCTGGGCCCAGCGTACTTGAGAGCGGTCCACGGGCCCTTGCCGCAGATCCCGCTTGTGCCCACAGGCGGCGTCACGGCCGACACCGCCGCCGAGTTCATCCATGCCGGGGCGGCACTGGTCTGCGCCGGAGGATGGCTCGTCGACAAACAGGCGGTGGCGGAGAACCACTACGAACTCCTTACAGAGCGAGCGCGCCAACTCGTGGAGGCAGTCGCAAAGGCTCGCACGGAGGTGTCCCGATGCCCTACGACCTTGTGACCTTCGGCGAGGCGATGGTTCGGCTGGCACCACCGAACTACCAGCGACTGGAACAGGCGACCCTCCTTGAGGTCAACGTCGGGGGGGCTGAGCTCAACGTGGCCGTCGCCGCCCAACGGTTGGGCCTCAAGACCTCTTACGTCACACGGCTCACCTCAAACGCCCTCGGCCGGATGATCCAGAACAAGGCGCGAGAACACGGTGTCGACACCTCGCGCATTGCCTGGACAGACGCCGACCGGACCGGCCTCTACTTCGTCGAGTTCGGGGCCTCCCCGCGCCCCAACTCGGTCTTGTACGACCGCCGCGGCTCGGCGATCGCCGGGATCCGTCCCGGGGATGTGGACTGGGAGGCCGCCCTCGAGGGGGCACGCTGGTTCCACACGTCGGGGATCACGCCCGCGCTCTCCCGGTCCGCCGCGGAAGTCACGAGCGAGGCCCTGCGCGCGGCGAGGAAGGCAGGGGCAAAGGTCTCGATCGACCTCAACTACCGAGCACGGCTGTGGTCGAAGGAGGAAGCGGCCGCCGTGATGACGGCGTTGATGAAAGAAACAGACGTTCTCATCACGACGGAGGAGGATACGGAGCGGGTCTTTGGGATCACCGGCAAGGACTACGCCGACGTCGCGAGAGCGCTCACGGACCGCTTCGGCTTCGAGGCCGTGGCGATCACGCTCCGCGAGACTCCCGGAGTCTGGCGCAACTCCTGGACGGCCATCGTCCACGCTCGCGGGAACCTTTACCGCGCCCCGGTCTTCGACCTCGAGCTCGTCGACCGGGTGGGGGCGGGGGACGCCTTCGTGGGAGGCTTCGTCACCGGGTACCTCCTGGGCGGGCCGGAAGAGGCCGTCCAGTACGGAGTGGCCGTCTCCGCGCTCAAGCAGACGAACCCCGGAGACCTCTGTTGGGCGACGCGCGAGGAAGTGGAGCGCCTGCTTAAAGGAGGCGGCCTCCGCATCATCCGCTAGTGCGGCGAGAATCCGGCTGGGACAAAGAAGTCAACTCCCCGACCAGCCGATCGAGGCCGATCCGACGCGAGCCCTTGACGAGGAGGAGGGTCCGTTCTCCCTGGAGGGTTTTCCTGACGCAGTCCGCTAGGGGCTCTCCCTCCGTGAGTACGATTCTCCTCGGAGGGCTTGCTTTTTCCGCACTCAAACAGACCTTCTCCGCGAGTTCGCCCACCGGGAAGATCGGGGCGATCCCCAGATGCAGGGCGAGGTCGAGGACCTCCCGGTGCAGCCTCTCCGCCTCCTCCCCGAGCTCGAGCATGTCGCCGAAGACGAAGGCTCGCCGCGCGACCGGAAGGTCGAGCTCGGCGAGGGTCCGCAGGGCCGCCGCCATCGAATCCGGGTTCGCGTTGTACGTGTCGTCGAGGACGTAGCCGAACGGGGCGGGGACGAGGGCGAGCCGGTGCGGGGCACCAGCGAACGTCGCCGCGCGGCGCTCGATTGTGGGAGGCAAGATCCCAAGCTCAAGCGCGCAGGAGACCGCCGCGAGGAGGTTCGTCGCGTTGTGTCTCCCAAGAAGGGGAAAAAAGAGCCGAAGGGGTGGCCTCTCCGTCTCGACGACGAGGGAAGGGGACTCGCTCACGATCCGTCCCCGCAGCGTTCCGGCCGTGAGCCCGAAGGTCGAGAGCCTCCCCGGCCAGGCCGCGGCGAGCGACGCAAGCTCCGGAGAGTCCGCGTTCGCAATCGCAAGGCCATCCAGCGGGAGGGAGCGGACAAGCTCCCACTTCTCCGCCGCCACCGCGGCTAGATCCCCGAACCCGGCGAGGTGCGCCCGGCCGACCATGGTCAGGACCGCGACCGTGGGCAGAAGCAGAGAGGCGAGCGGGCCGATCTCCCCCGGGGCGCTCGCCCCCAGTTCGAAGACCCCCACCTGCGCCCGAGGGGACATGGAAAGAAGGGCGAGCGGCAGGCCGACCTCGGTGTTATAGCTCTCCGGGGCGACGAAGACCTCGCGATCCTCCGCGAGGAGGTGGCCGACGAGTTCCTTGGTCGTCGTCTTTCCGCAGCTTCCCGTCACCCCGACGAACGTGGCAGAGAGCTCCCTCCTCCACGCTGCGGCAAGGTCCCACAGGGCCTTCCGTGTGTTCTCAACCACAATCAGATTCCGGCCACGGGGCGGAACCGAAGGGAAGTCAGAGACGAGCGCCCCAGCCGCGCCGCGGGCGAAGGCCTCCTCCAAGAAGAGATGGCCGTCCGTCCGCTCGCCCTTCAGGGCGATGAACAGGTCTCCATCCCGGACTGCCCGAGAGTCGTGCACGACCCGCGACGGGGCGCCGCCCGCCCAAAAGAGGAGACGACCGCGCACGGCCTCCGCGATCGCCCGATAGGAGAGCATTCCTAGCCCGACAAGGTGAGGAGGGCGTTTGTCTCCCGCTTGTCGTACAGGAAGTAGCCACTGACCTCCGTCCGCACCTTGTCCACCCCGAGAAGCGCCCCGGAGCCATAGAGGAGCGGATCGGGGATGAAGAGCTCGACAGTGAGGGTATCGTAGGTCGGCAG
>CAYHEK010000042.1:0-13278 GCA_964355545.1 uncultured Thermotogae bacterium
GCAGCTCACCTCGGACGGCACAGGGAACAACGTCATCCCGGCCGGGAGAAGGTAGGACCTCAACCGGTGGGGGCGAGGGGTGACCCTCGCCCCCGCCGACCTCCGTTCCTCGACCGTCGGAGTTCCGCGAGGACCGCGGCGCCTCCCCCGAGGGCGAAGAGAACGTAGAGAGGACTGTCCCCCCACCGGGTGTACAGCGAGCGCTCCTCCCGGAGCGCGACTCGGTCAACCAGGATTCCCTCCCCCACCCATTTCTCTCGGATCCGACCGCGGGCGTCGACGAACCCCGAGATCCCGCCGTTCGCCGCCTGAACAAGGAAGCGGCGGGTCTCCACCGCGCGGAAGACCGCGGCGGCGAAGTGCTCGCGCAGCTCGGAGCTTCGCAGGAACCAGGCGTCGTTTGTCACGGTGACGAGGAGGGTCGCCCCCCGCGCCGCGAACGCCCGCGCCGGCCCGGGGAAGGTCGTCTCGAAGCAGATCGGCGTCCCAATCTGGCCGATCGGAGCGAATTCCTTCCCCGGCGCGAGGTTCGCCGGTAGGAGCGAGTCGAAGAGGGGACCCAGGCCGAGCCGCTCGAAGATTCCGCGGGCGGGGACGTATTCGCCGAAGGGGACCAGGCGGACCTTGTCGTAGGTGCCTTCCACCTCTCCCTCACTCGAGAGAAGAAGAACGCTGTTGTAGACCTTCCCTTCTCGCACGTCGCCGGTCCCCACGAGCACGGAGGCCCTCGACTCTCGGGCGAGGCGCGCGAATTCGGGGAGGAGTCGCTCATCGCGCAGGATGTAGTTGGGGAGGATCGACTCCGGGAAGACGATGAGCCCTGGGTGCTCGGCCCCTGCCTGGCGGCCGAGCTCAAGGTAGCGCCCAAGGAGAGGGTCGAGGGACCCGCTATAGAGCTTGTCCTCCTGGGGGACATCGGAGGAGACGAGGGCGACGGTCACGGTCTCCCCGCCTTGGGGAATCGGAAAGAAGGAGAAGGAGGCGAGGAGACCGACCATCCCGAGCCCCGCCGCTAGATACCTTCTCCGCCCGCGCCAGCCAAGGTAGAGGGAGGCGTTCACGAAGACGATCGCGGCGCTCAAGGAGAAGGGGCCTGCGAACGCCGCGGCTTGGATCAGGGTCGGGTACTGGTACAGGGCGAGGTAAAGGTCGGAAAAACCGATCCCGAGGGGTCCTTGCGTGCGCAGGATCTCAAGGAGCGAAAAGGCGATCGGCGCGAGCATGAGGATGGCCCCGCTCCTTCTTTGTCTTTGCAGAAGGAACGCCGCGAGGAGGCCGAAGAGGCCGAAGTAGAGCGCCGACCACGCCGCGGCGAGGAGGTAGCCCGGGATGACGAGCCAGGTGAAGCGGGAGAGGGTGGGGAGCCACCGCAGGTCGACGAGGAAGAGGGCGAACCCTGCGAGGAACCCCTTCCGAAAGCCGTTCCCCTCCTCAAGGGCGACGAGGAGAGGGACGAGGCCGACGAAGACAAGCGGCCCGAGACCAAAGCCGGGCAGAGAGAGGGCGATCGCCGCCCCGGAGAGGAGAGGAAGGAACGCTTTTCTTCCCCAGTTCTTCTTCATATACTCGTTATCATATCGATCTTGAGAGGTTGAGGGGAACGAATGCACCCAGTTCTTTTCCGGATCGGTTCACTCGCCGTCCGCTACTACGGCCTGATGTATGTCGTCGCGATCACCGTCGGAGCCATCCTCTTCGCGAGGGAGGTGCGGCGCAAGGCTCTCCCGCTCTCGAGCGACGACATCCTCGACGTACTTCTTTGGACGATTCCGCTTGCCATCCTCGGCGCGCGGCTCTACTTCGTCGCCTTCCAATGGAGCTACTACGGCCGCCACCCGCTCGATATCCTGAAGGTGTGGGAGGGGGGGCTCGCCATCCACGGGGGGGCGATCGCCGGTATTCTCACAGTCTACGTCTTGTCGCGCGTCAAGAGGATCCCGTTCTGGGGCCTCACCGACGCCATCTCCCCCAGCCTCATCCTCGGCCAGGCGATCGGCCGGATCGGGAACCTCATGAACGGGGACGCCTATGGCCTTCCCACGACCCTTCCCTGGGGGATTCACTTCCCTCCCGATTCTCCCGCCGGTCAGGCCTACCCCGGCCAGGCCACCCACCCGTCGATGATCTACGAGATGATCGCAAACCTCCTCATCTTTGCGTACCTGTGGCGAATCCGAAAGAAGGGATATCGGGACGGATTCTTGACCGCGATGTACTTCATCCTCTACTCGCTCGGCCGATCCCTCGTCAGCTTTTCCCGCGGGGACGACCTGATGCTTGGCCCAATCCGCGCCCCGCACGCGGCGAGCATCCTCTTTGTCCTGGGGTTCGGCGCGTTCATCCTCAAGCGCCGCCTCTACGAGCGCACTACGCCTGAAAGCGCTCCCCCAGGTAGAAACGGCGGGCCAGAGGGTCGTTCAAGATCTCCGCGGGAGACCCCGCCGTGATCACCCGTCCCTCGTTCAGGAGGTAGGTGTAGTCGGTGACCGATAGGGTGTCGCGGACGTTGTGATCCGTGACGACAAGCCCGATCCCCCGCGCGCTGAGTCCTGCGATCTCTTCCTGGAGATCGGCGACCGAGATCGGATCGATCCCAGAGAACGGTTCATCGAGGAGAAGGTAGGACGGAGAGGTGCCAAGCGAGCGCGCGATCTCCAGGCGTCGCCTTTCCCCGGCGGAGAGGGTCCCCGCCGGCCGCCGGCGCAGGGCCAAAAGGCTAAACTGAGAGAGGAGCTCCTCGCGGATCTCCTTGCGCCGCGCCGGTCCGTACGATTGCTCCAGGACCACGTTGAGGTTCTCCTCCACGGTCGCGCGGGTGAAGACGGACGGCTCCTGCGGAAGGTACCCGATCCCCAGCCGCGCCCGGCGGTAGAAGGGAAGCCCGGAAACCTCGGTTCCGTCGAGGAGGACCTCCCCTTCCTCGCAGGCGAGGAACCCGACCACGAGGTGGAAGGTCGTCGTCTTCCCGGCGCCGTTTGGGCCGAGGAGACCGATGACCTTTCCGCGATCGACCTCCAATGAGAGGTGGTCGACGACTCGTCGAGCCCCGTAGCTCTTGACGAGGTTCCTTGCCTCAAGCACCTCCCGCACCTCCGAAGAAACCCGGCGCAAGGAGAAGGTGAACCCCGCCACCGGCCGTGAAGCCTTTTTGGGTCAGAGTGAGCGAATCGGCACGGATCGTCCCCGCGGAGAACGTCCCCTCGACGTCCCCGGAGAGGCGGACCAGCTCCGTCCCTTTGTCATAGTCGATCCGGTCACAGGTGTAGGACTCGTCCTTCCCTTCTACCGCAAGCTCGCCCTGGAGGATGAGCCTTCCTTCCTCCTCCGCGATCGTCCTTCCGACGACCTCGAGAGAGACGGGGCGGTCGATCGCCACGGCGAACCCCTCCGCGATCGACCAGCGGTCCTCCTTCACGTGGTAGCGGAGCCCTTGTGCTTCCACGGTCACCCCTTCCGCGCGGATCTCCACGCGCCCCGCGGTGAGTTCGCCGGTCTTCTCGACCCAGGTCAGTTCCTCGCTCGAGAGGCGATACCCGTCCGCGCGCACGATGTCCACGCCCCCCTTTAAGACCGACTCGTTCCCGGTGTAGGTGAGGGTCGCACCCTGCGCGCGGAGCCTCTCTTCTCCCGCCTTGTAGAACGCGATCTCTACGTGAGAGAGAGTTCCAGTCTCCGACTCGATCGCTCCCTCCTCTGCCTGCACGACCCAAGCAAGGGTGCCTCCCGCGTCGTAGCCACGAAGAGTCACCGCGCGCGCAACGGTCGGCGCGGGCGAGGCCTCCTCGCGCGACGAGGAGGAGAGGAGAAGGGCCGTTGCCCCTCCGATCACGACGAGGAGGAGGACGGCGAGGAGGCCCCGTGGCGTAGACATGCGTCGAGGAACCCACAGAAAAGCGGGTGCGGGGAGAGGAAGCGCGACCGAAACTCGGGGTGAAACTGCACCCCCACAAACCACGGATGGTCCACGAGCTCGATGATCTCCACCAGTCGGTCGTCGGGAGAGGTCCCCACGACCTGCATCCCCGCTTTCTCGAATTGCTTGCGGTAAGCGGGGTTGAACTCGTAGCGGTGGCGATGGCGCTCTTCGATTCGGTCGGTGCCGTAGCAGGCGCGGCTCTTCGAGCCTTTTCGCAGGATCGCTTCGTACGACCCCAGGCGCATCGTCCCGCCCTTCTCCTTTACCTTCGCCTGGTCCTCGAGGAGGGCGATCACCGGGTGCGGCGTCTCCGGAGCGAACTCGGAGCTGTTCGCCTCCGCGAGGCCGAGGCAGTCCCGCGCGAACTCGATCGCGGCGCACTGAAGGCCCAGGCAGAGCCCGAAGTACGGGACTTCCTTCTCGCGCACGTAGCGAACCGTTTCGACCTTTCCTTCGATCCCGCGGTCTCCGAACCCGCCGGGGACCACCAGGCCGTCGAGGTCGTGCAGGTGGCCCTCCGGTCCGTCGCGGGCGACCGCCTCGGCGGAGATCCACCGAAGGTCGACTCCCACGTTCAGGGCGACCCCGGCGTGGACGAGCGCCTCGCTTACGCTCATGTAGGAGTCGTGGAGTTCTACATACTTCCCGACGATCCCGACGCGGGTCCGTCGTGACGGATCGCGCAGCCGCTCGAGGAGCTCCCTCCACCGATCGGTTTTCGCCTCCCCCGGTCCGAGGTTGAGCCGCTCGGCGATGCGGCGGTCGAGCCCCTCTTCCTTCATCACCAGCGGGACCTCGTAGATCGAGGAAAGGTCCGGGTCCTCGATCACGTTCTCCTGGGGGACGTCGCAGAAGAGGGCGATCTTGCGCTTGACGGACTCGGGGAGGGGTCGGCCGCAACGGGCGACGATCGCGTCGGGTTGGATCCCGATCGCGCGCAGCTCCTTCACGCTGTGCTGCGTCGGCTTCGTCTTCAGCTCGTCCGTGGCCGAAAGGTGCGGGAGGAGAGTGAGGTGAACGAAGAAGGTATCCTCGCGTGGGAGCTCATCCTGGAGCTGGCGGAGCGCCTCCAGAAAGGGCAGGCCCTCGATGTCACCCACGGTTCCGCCGACCTCGACGACGGCGATCTGGGCTCCGGTTCGGTCGAGGGGAAGGTGGATGAGCCGCTTGATCTCGTCGGTGATGTGGGGGATCACCTGAACCGTCTTCCCGAGGTACGCTCCGGCCCGTTCCTGACGGATCACGTTCCAGTACACCTGGCCGGTGGTGAGGTAGTTCGCCGCCGAGAGCTCCTCATCGAGGAAGCGCTCGTAGCGGCCGATGTCGAGGTCGGTCTCCATCCCGTCCTTGGTGACGAAGACCTCCCCGTGCTCGTAGGGGTTCATCGTCCCGGCGTCGAGGTTCACGTACGGGTCGATCTTCTGCAGGGTTACGCTCAAGCCACGTAACTTGAGCAAAAGGCCAATGGAGGCGGCGACGACTCCTTTGCCGAGGCCGGAGAGGACCCCACCGGTCACGAAGATGAACTTGTGCAAGCGCTCAGCCTCCCCTCCCGTTTGAATGAAGAATCGCTTCAGGATACGCACATCGCGCATCGGGTGCAAGAAGGACAAGGGCGTTGTGGGCACGAGTCCCTTATGCTATAATGCAGGCCTTGAGCCAGGCACCTTCGAAAGGCGAGAAAGGATCGATGCAGGATGCTGAGGCTGGTGTTGGAAGTCTTCTTCTTCCTTGATTGTTTTGCCTTGATGGGCTTGGTCCTTCTTCAGATGAGCGAACATTCCGGGCTGGGGGGCGCATTCGGCTCCGGGATGTCGAGCACCGTGTTCGGGCGCGATGAGACCAAGGATCCCAAGCGGACACTTATCGCCACTCTGGCGGGGGTGTTCATGCTCCTGGGCTTCGTCCTGTCCATTCTCTAATAAACCACGAGGAGGAGAGATTGCGGTGCCGCTGATCGAGGTAAGGGATCTCAAGACGTATTTCTACACCGAGGACGGCGTGGTGCGAGCCGTCGACGGCGTGGACTTCACCATCGAACCGGAGAAGACGCTCGGCGTGGTCGGGGAGAGCGGCTGCGGGAAGTCCGTGACTGCCCTGTCGATCATGGGCCTGGTGCAGAGCCCACCCGGAAAGATCGAAGAGGGGGAGATCCTCTACCAGCGGAACGGCAAGGTCATGGACCTGGCAAAGCTCAACCCCAAGGGACGAGAGATGCGCTCGATCCGCGGCAACGAGATCGCGATGATCTTCCAGGAACCGATGACCTCGCTCAACCCGGTGTACACGATCGGGAACCAGATCATGGAGGCGATCATCCTCCACCAGCACCTGCGGAAGAAGCAGGCGCGAAAGAAGGCGATCGAGATGCTGCGCGCCGTGGGGATCCCGGTTCCGGAGCAGCGGATCGACGAATACCCCCACCAGCTCTCCGGGGGGATGCGCCAGCGGACGATGATCGGCATGGCCCTCTCCTGCAATCCCTCGCTCCTCATCGCCGACGAGCCGACGACGGCCCTGGACGTGACGATCCAGGCGCAGGTCCTCGACCTGATGAACGACCTGCGCCGGGAGTTCAAGGCGGCCATCCAGTTCATCACCCACAACCTCGGGGTCATCGCCGCCATGGCCGATGATGTCGTGGTGATGTACCTCGGCCGGATCGTGGAGGGGGCGAGCGTGGAGGAGGTCTTCCACAACCCCAAACACCCCTACACCCAAGGGCTGATGAACTCGATCCCGTCGCTCGCGACGAAGAAGGAGCGCCTCATCCCCATCAAAGGGGTCGTCCCCGACCCGTTCGAAGTGCCGCCGGGCTGTGGGTTTGAACCGCGATGTCCAGATGCGATGGAGATCTGCAGGACCAAGATGCCACCGCTGAAGGACGTGACTCCTGGGCACCAGGCTGCCTGCTACCTGTACCCGTAAAGAGGTGAGAGAGGTTGCCTTCCGACAATATCTTGCTTGAAGTGAAACACTTGAAGAAGTACTTCCCTGTGCGCAAGGGGATCCTGCGGCGCGTGGTGGCGCACGTCAAGGCGGTCGACGACGTCGACATGTACATCAAGGAGGGGGAGACCCTCGGGCTGGTCGGCGAGAGTGGCTGCGGGAAGACGACGGCCGGCCGGACGATCCTCCGTCTCATCGAACCGACCGAGGGGGAGATCCTCTTCCGCAGCCGGAGGCTTGCCTCCTCGGGCGAAGAGTACAAGGTGGTGAACATCGTCACCGCCTCCCGCAAGCTCCTCAAGGCGCTCCGCCGGGACATGCAGATCATCTTCCAGGACCCCTACTCCTCTCTGAACCCGCGGATGACGGTGGGGACGATCGTAGGGGAACCGCTCCTGGTGCACGGGGTGGCGAAGGGGAGCGAACGTGAGGATCGCGTTCGCGAGCTTCTGGGCGCGGTCGGCCTGAAGCCCGACCACATGAAGCGCTACCCGCACGAGTTCTCGGGCGGGCAGCGCCAGCGCATCGGGATCGCGCGCGCCCTCGCCCTCGACCCCCAGCTGATCGTCGCTGACGAGCCGATCTCCGCCCTGGACGTCTCCATTCAGGCGCAGGTCCTAAACCTCCTTGAGGACCTGCAGAAGGAGTTCGGCCTGACGTATCTCGTCATCGCCCACGACCTCTCCGTGGTAAGGCACATCGGCGACCGCGTGGCGGTGATGTACCTGGGGAAGATCGTGGAGCTGGTCGAGGCCGAGGAGCTGTTCGTGAATCCGAAGCACCCCTACACCGAGGCCCTCATGTCGGCGGTCCCGGTCCCGGACCCCGACTACAAGGTGGAGCGGATCCTCCTCGAAGGGGACGTCCCGAGCCCGGTGAATCCGCCCTCCGGCTGCTACTTCCACCCCCGCTGCCGCTACGCCAAGGAAATCTGCTCCAAGGAAGCGCCCGCCTACCGCGACCTCGGCAGCGAGCACTTTGTCACCTGTCACTTTGCGGACGCACTCCACCTCCAGCCGGTCCGCACCGGGTGATCCTCCTTCTCGGGACGAGGAACGAGGGGAAGCTCGTCGAGCTTTTCGATCTCCTCTCGGGCATCGCCGGCATAGAGCTAGTCACCTTCCGTGAGCGCCCCTTCCGGCTGGTCGACGAGTCCGGCTCGACCTTCCTGGAGAACGCCCTCCTCAAGGCGCGCGCGATCTCTAGCGAGACGAGCCTACCGGTGTTAGCGGAGGACGCGGGCCTCGAGGTCGTGGCCCTCGGTGAAGCTCCCGGCGTCCGCTCCGCGCGCTTCGCTGGCCTCCCCATCGACTACGCGCGGAACAACGCCCTTCTTCTAGAACGCCTCGCTGGGACAAGCGACCGCCGGGCTCGCTTCATCGCTTGGGTGGTCCTGCGACTCCCGGACGGACGAGAGTTTGTGAGCGAGGGGGTCCTTTGCGGAAGGATCGAGAGCGAGCCGCGCGGAGAGGGGGGATTCGGTTACGACCCGCTCTTTGTCCCCCAGGGCGAGACGCGGACGCTGGCCGAGCTCACAACGAGCGAGAAAAATCGAATCAGCCACCGCCGCCGGGCGATCGAGGGGCTGCGGGGCGTCCTCGAGCGGATCGCTCAGGAGTAATCCTCGGCGGGGGGGAGGGTCTTCTGGAAATCGAGGAGGGCGCGGCGCTGCTCGGTGGAGAGAGTCGTAGGGACGATCACCTGCACCTCGAGGACGTGGTCTCCCCGCCCGCCGCCATGTAGGTCGGGTATTCCCTTGCCGCGCAGGCGAATGACCGTCCCTGGCTGAGTCCCCGGGGGGATGCCGACCGTCTCCTCGCCCCACAGGGTGTTCACCTTCACCTTCGCTCCCAGGGTGGCCTGGCCGTAGTGGATCTTCACGGTGGAGTGGATGTTGCGGCCGTCGCGCTGGAAGCGTGGGTGAGGGATCACCTCGATCACGATGTATAGGTCCCCGGCGGGGCCCCCGCCTACCCCGACGTTCCCCTGCCCTTTGAGCCTCAGCCGGGAGCCGTTGTCCACGCCCGCCGGGACAGTGATCGAAATGTGGCTTGTCTCCTTCGTCCGGCCGGTCCCGTGGCAGCGCCGGCACGGTCGTTCGATCGTCTCTCCCGCGCCGTCGCACTCCGGGCAAGTGCGGATGTTGATGAAGCTCCCAAGGAGGCTCTGCTGGCGGTGTTCCACCTGTCCGCGTCCCTGGCAGGTCGGGCAGACGCGCTTGGAGCTCCCCGGCTCCATCCGGCTCCCCTTGCAGGCGTCGCACGTGACCTGGCGGGGGGCGGTGATCTTCATCCGCGCCCCGCTCGCCGCGTCCTCTAGGGTAACGCGGAGTCTGTACTCAATGTCCTCGCCTTGAGGTGACCGTTCGGTGGTGCGAGTGGCGGCCCGCCGCGTCCCCTGGCGGAAGAAGAGGTCGAACAGGTCGTCGACCCCGCCGAACCCGAAGTCGGAGAAGGCCTCGCGCGCTCGCCGGAAGTCCGTCGAGCCAAAGTCGAACCCCTGGGTCGGGCCGGCGTGGCCGTAGCGATCGTACTGCCCTCGCTTCTCGGGATCGGAGAGGACCTCGTAGGCCTCGGTCGCGCGCTTGAACTCCTCCTCCGCCTTCTTGCGATCCTTGGGGTTCTTGTCTGGATGGAGTTCCTTCGCCTTCTGGCGATACGCCCTCTTGATCTCCTCCGCGGTCGCACCGCGCGTCACATTGAGCACGTCGTAGTAGTCGCGTTTGGCCACGCCCTCTCCCTTATCCTAGCGGATCTTATCGGGTGTCGTACTCTGCGTCGACGTAGCCGGTATCTCCGCCGTCTTCTCCCTTCGAGGTGCTGGAGGAGGGCCCCCCTTCCGCAGCGCGCTTGTAGGCCTCCTCGCCGAGCGTCTGCGCGCTGCGCGAGAGCTCGTCGATGGCACGGCGGATCTCCTCGACACTTGCGTTCTGAGAGAGCTTCTCCCGCAGGCGGCGGAGCTCGTCCTCGATCTCGCCGCGCTTCTTCTGGGAGACCTTCTCGCCGAGATCGGAGAGGGCCTTCTCCACCGAGTAGACGAGCTGGTCGGCCCGGTTCTTGACGTCGATCTCGTCTGCCTTCCGCTTGTCCTCCTCGACGTGCTCCTCCGCCTCGCGGCGCATCCGCTCGATCTCGCTCTCGTCGAGGCGAGAGGAGTCCTTGATCGCGATCGAGGCGCTCTTCCCCGTCGCCTTGTCCTTCGCCGTCACGTGCAGGATCCCGTCCGCGTCGATGTTGAAGGTGACGTCGATCTGCGGGACCCCGCGCGGAGCGGGCGGGAGGCCGGAGAGCTGAAACTTCCCGAGCGACTTGTTGTCCGCCACCATCTTCCGCTCTCCCTGGACGACGTGGATCTCGACGCCCGGTTGATTGTCCTCCGCCGTGGTGAAGGTCTTCGTCTTCTCCGTGGGGACGGTCGTGTTCCGCTCGATGAGCGGGGTCGCGATCCCGCCCAGGGTCTCAATGGAGAGGGTGAGCGGGGTGACATCGAGGAGGACGATGTCGCTCACCTCCCCCTCACCGGCGAGGACCGCTCCCTGGATCGCCGCACCGCAGGCGACGACCTCGTCTGGGTTGATCTCCTTGTTGATCTTCCCCGGGATCCGCGCCGCCACGAGTTCCACGACCTTGGGAATCCGCGTCGATCCGCCGACGAGGACGACCTGGTCGATGTCCTTGGGCTCTTTCTTCGCGGCGTGAAGGGCCGCGTCGACGATGTGGGTCGTCCTTTCGAGGTAGTCATCGATCATCTGCTCGAACTTGGCACGCGTCAGCTTCTTCTCCAGGTGCTTGGGCCCGCTTGAGTCCGCCGTGATGTAGGGGAGGTTGATCGTCGTCTCCTTGCGGCTCGAGAGTTCCATCTTCGCCGCCTCGGAGGCGTCCTTCAGCCGCTGCATCGCGCTCGCATCGCCCGTCAGGTTGATCCCCGTGTCCCTGCGGAACTCCTCCACGAGCCAGTCCATGATCCGTCGGTCGAAGTCGTCCCCGCCGAGCTGGGTGTCCCCGTCGGTCGCCACCACCTGAAAGACTCCGTCCCCGATCTCGAGGATCGAGACGTCGAACGTCCCCCCGCCGAGGTCGTAGACGAGGATCGTCTGGTTCTTGGCCTTGCCGAGGCCGTAGGCGAGAGCGGAGGCCGTCGGTTCGTTGATGATCTGCATCACGTCGAGCCCGGCGATCTTCCCCGCATCTTTGGTCGCCTGACGCTGCAGGTCGTTGAAGTAGGCGGGGACGGTGATCACGGCCTTGGTCGCCTTGCCGCCGAGGTGGTCCTCGGCGTCCTTCTTCATCTTCTGCAGGACGAGCGCCGAGATTTGCTCCGGCGTGTACTCCGTCGTCTTCCCGTCCTGCTCAATCCGCACGCGATAGTCTGTGCCCATTCTCCGCTTGATCGACGCGATCGTGCGCTTGGGGTTCGTGATCGCCTGGCGCTTGGCGAGGCGCCCCACCAAGCGCTCCCCCGTCTCCGTGAACGCGACGACCGAGGGGGTCACCCGCTCCCCTTCCGCGTTCGTGATCACCTCCGGCGAGCCACCTTCCAGGACGGCGACGCAGGAGTTTGTCGTTCCCAAATCAATCCCAATGATCTTCTCTCTCATCGTTTCTCCTCCTTCGGTTGGACCTTCCCTTTGCTCACCTTGACCTTGCTCGGCCGCAGGACGCGGCCGTTTCGTAGATAGCCGCGCTCGAACTCCTCGAGGATCATGTTTTCTTCCTCGTCGCTCGGAACGCTCAAGAGCGCCTCGTGCTGCGCGGGGTCGAAGAGCCCCCCGATTGCGTCGATCGGCGAGACGCCCTTTTGCTTCAGGACGAGGTCGAACTGCCCGAAGATCCGCTCGATCCCCTCGATGAGCGACGGGGCGTCGTTCGTCCCGCGATAGCTTCGGAACGCGCGCTCGAGGTTGTCATAAAGGGGGAGGAAGTCGAGGATCTCCCGGTCGGAGATTCGCTCTTCGAGCGCCGCCGTCCCCCGCAGGGCGCGCTTCTTGTAGTTCTCAAACTCTGCTTGCAGCCGCTTGAGACGGTCGATGTGCGAGCGGATTTCCTCTTCTTTCCTTTCGAGCTCGGCTTGGGCCGAGGGGACCTCCGCTCTCTCTTCATTCTCCGGCGTTTCCCAAGTGGTCTCTTTCGTCTCTTTCTTCGGGTCGTCGGTCATTCCATCTTCCTTCCGGGATCGCGCGCGCCGGGGGCGACGAGGAGGGCCTCGAGACGGTTGGCCACGTACGTCGCCGCGGAGAGGGCCTTGCCGTAGTCCATCCACAGGGGGCCGATGACGCCGAGCGTTCCTGAGTGAGGGCGCCAGTCGCAGGTGACGACGCTGTAGTTCTCGAGACCGGGGTGCGGGCAGTCGCCGACCGAGACCACGAGTCCCCTCTTCCCGTTTCGCACGGCCCGGACCGCGTTCACGAATCCTTTCTCATCTTGCATGCCGTGGATCAGGTGCACGAACCGGTCCATCGCCCGTTCTGGGGCGACCTTGCGCAGCCCTTCGGCGAGGTTGAGGGTCCCTTCGAAGTAGAGCCGCTCTTGGATCCTCTCGTCGAGGAGGCGGTGCAGGACGTGGAGCGCGGCGCGCACCGGCTGGTCATACCATCCCTCCGGCCCTTCTTTCAACGTCAGTTTCCCCACCTCGTCTAGCCTCATCCCGCGCAGGTTTTCGTTGATGGTCGCCATCACCTGCTCGGTCTCCTCCAGGGAGAGGTCCTCTTCGAGCGGGATCAGGCCGTGCTCTACGACGCCGAGGTCGGAGACGATGACGAGCAGGACGAGCCGGGGATCCATCCTGGCGAGGACCACTCGATCGAGGCGCGTCTCCTCCAGGCGCGGCGGGATGACGAACCCGGCATGCCCGGTGATGTGTCCGAGGAGGAACGCCGTCTGGCGCATCGCCTCTGCTACTTCTAGGCACCGCATCTCGGACGCCTCGACGACCTCGAGGCGCTCCTTCTTCGCGAGTTCGGAGAGGTCGAGGAGCCAGTCGACGAAGAAACGGTACCCCTTCTTGGTCGGCACCCGGCCGGAGGAGGCGTAGGGCTTCTCGATGTACCCGGTCTCCTCCAGGGCGTTCATGTCGTTCCGCACCGTAGCCGAACTGACCAAGAGGCCGTAGTCCTCGAGGATCATCCTCGAGGAGACCGGCTCGTGCCGGCGGATGAAGCGATCGACGATCTCTTTCAAGACGAGTCTTTGTCTCTCTGGAAGGGTCATTTCTCGTTCTTAGCACTCCCGTACACTGTTTGCTAAATAATAGCCGGCCCGCTCTCCCTTGTCAATCGCCGCGGCGGAAAGACCAGACAAAGTCAGTGATGTCGTCGCACCACCCCATCGGCGTCTCCTCGCTCCCTCCATCCCTGAGGGAAGAGACACCGTAGCCTCACCTCCCGTTTCGTGTACTTTCCTTAGCTGAGGCAACGT
>CAYHEK010000043.1:0-13161 GCA_964355545.1 uncultured Thermotogae bacterium
TCATCAGGAACTGGCTCGATCGCTCCCGCCCGCTGCGCGGGGCTTCGCCGCGATCGGCAGAACGCCGGCCATCTCGCCGATCACGTTGATCAACTCGGAGCCTGTCGGGATGACGATCTTCGCGTTGTCCTTGAGGGCCTTCTCCAGGGCCTCGAGCTTCCGCAGGAGCTGGGCGTTTCCGACGAAGTAGGTCTCCGCCGCCTCGTTCACGAGCTTGATCGCCTCCGCCTCGCCCTCGGCCTCGAGGATCCTCGCCTGCTTGATCCCCTCCGCCTTCTTGATCTCCGCCCGCTTCTCCCCGTCAGCCTGGCGCTCGACGGCAGTCGCGAAGTCCAAGGCCGCGATCTTCTCGTTCTCCGCTTTGACGACCTTGTTCATCGTCTCCTGAACGTCCTTGGGCGGATCGATCTCTTTCAGCTCGGTGCGGACGATCTCCATCCCCCAGTTGCTCGTCTCCTCGCTCAAGGTGGCCAGGAGCTCGTCATTGATGCGATTTCGCTCACTGTTTGCCGACTTCAGGGTGAGCGTGCCGATGATGTTGCGCAGGGTGGTGCGAGCGAGGTTCACGATCTGAACCTGGTAGTTATTGACGTTGTACTGCGAGCTCTTGACGCTCTCCTCGTCGTCTTTCACCTTGAAGTAGACCTGCGCGTCGACCCGGGCGTTCAGGTTGTCGTTCGTGATGATCTCCTGCGGCTGGGCGTCGACCATCTGCTCGGTGATGTTGACCTGGATCATGTGGTCGACGAACGGGATGATCCAGTTGAAGCCGCGTTTCGCAAACCGCCGGTACTTGCCGAGCCGCTCGACGAGAGCGCGGTGCGTCGGGCGAACGACCCGAATCCCCATGAAGAAGATGACCACCACGGCTCCCACCCCAACGGCGATCCAAAAGTTGTTCATGCGATCCTCCTTCCCTCAAAGAGGCACGCGGACACGCCCCCGTCGCACCGAAGGGCTTCCCTCTGTCCGCGTGAAACGACCCTATTCTATCCGCTTGTGGCTCGTTGCGCTCGAACAGAGAGAAGAGGGGGTATCCGCGGTGCACCGTTCGCCGCCGCGGTGGAAATCCACTTGCCCCTTGCCGGTCCCCGGAGGGCTCATTCAACAGGGACGGTGTACGTGATCGCCTCGGAGTTCCCCCCGTTGTCGGTGACCGTCAAGGTGACATCGTAGGAACCGGCCGAGGGGAAGGCGTGGTCGGCGGTGACTCCGATCGCATCGCGCTTCCCGTCGCCGTCGAAGTCCCACTCGTAGAGGACGATCTCGCCATCAAAGTCGAACGACGAGGCGGCATCGAAGCGAACTGCCTCCCCCGTGCGCGGGCGCTCCGGCGCGTAGGTGAAGTCCGCTGCCGGCGGCTGGAACGTGATCACGAGCGCCTTCGGCTGGATCACTCCGCCGAGGAGGACGCGGGGCGGAGCCCCCTTCTCCACGACGACCGCCGCCTCCTTGGCCGTGGTGAAGACGAACCGCTCGGGGAGGGTCGCGGGGTCGGCGGAGACGGTGTACTTCCCAGGCCGCAGACCGCGGAACTCGAAGCGGCCGTCGGCGTCGGTGTACGCCTCGTCGACTGTCTTTGCCTCCGTGTCTTGGAGGAGGATCCGTACCCGAGCGAACCCGCCCTCCCCGCTCTCAAACGCCCCGTTCTTGTCCGAGTCGTCGAAGAAAAGGCCGGAGAGGACGGCGACGGGAGTGAGGGAGACGTCGACCCGCGCCGTCTCGCCTGCACAAAGGACGACTCGCACCGAGGAAGGCGCGGCCGCGCCGGGGGGGAGTTCACGCAGGTCGAGCGAGTACGTGCCGGGCGCAAAGGGCGGGAAGCGGAAGTAGCCGGTCTCGTCAGTCGAGACTTGGCTCCTCTCGGAGGCGACGATCGCTCCCTCCACCTCGCGGTCGCCGGTGCTCCACCGGCCGTCTCCGTCCTGGTCGAGGAAGACCCGCCCTTCTACCCGCCCCTTGGTCACGAGGAACGGGACGGGGAGGTCGAACGTCGCCCGGAACGCGATCCCCCAGCCGAGCGTGGGCGCGGTTGCATCGGCCCGGTCCCAGCTTGTGGTCCCGGAAAAGACGACGTGCAGGGCCTCCACCACCTTCACGTCAAGGGAGAGGGAGAGATCGAAGGCGTCCTTGGTGTTCCCAAAGGTGAGGCTTGCCGAGTGCACAGTCCCCCTTGGTTGGAAAAAAAGAGAGACATCCGTCCCGCCAGAGAGGAGGGCGCCCGTCAGGGCATCGATCGTCTCATCCTGGATGAGCTTGAAGAAGAGGTAGAAGGCCTCGAGGGAGAGCCCCACTCCCTCGCTGAAGGTGAGCTCCCGGTAGTGCGTGCCGGCCGCGTAATCGATCCGATCGCTCCACTTCCCAGAAAAGACGTAGGGGAAGGTCCCCGCGGTATCGCTCAGGGCGATCGAGAGGAGGCGCTCGAGTTCGTTGGAGAGAGCGAGGTCGTCGCCCCGCTCCCAGACGACTTCCACGGTCGCCGCGACCGTCGGCCACCCCTCGGCCGGGACGAGGGAGAGGTTCACGCCCAGCTCGTCGCGGATCGTCGTCGGGATGAACGGGTCGCCGATCACGTTGTCCCAGGTGTGGCGGAGGGAGGTGCTCATGGAGAGTTCCTTGAGACGGAGTCTCTGGGAAACGGTGATCCCGGCCTCGTCCGCCCGGGGGCCGGGGAAGTGCGTCCCCACGGAGAAGGCCTCCCCGCTCAGGAAGTACCCCGGCGTGTCGATCGTCGTCCCGAAGAAGAAGGCGCGACTCGTGAGCCCGCGAGCGATCCCGAGGCCTCCCTCCAGCCGAAGCCGGACGTCCTCGAGCGGTTCGGCCGCCGCGGTCAGGCTCCAGGCAAGATCCTGGTCATCCCCCTCCCTTCGTTCCGTGTGGCCGATCCCGACGCTCGCCTCCTCGGGGCCGAAGGAGAGGTACCCGCCGACTCTCCCCTCGCCCCCGTAGCTTCCGCCGATGAAGAGGAGATCGTAGCGCTCCGCGTCGACCTCCGCGCTCCCTCCGCGACAGGAGACGCTCAACAGGTCAGTCAGTCTCTTCGAGACGTCCCCGATCGCGTAGGTCGTGGGCGAGCGCCGGTAGGAGACGAGAAAGAAGTCCGCTTCCAGCGGGTCGGGCCCGAAGAGGGGGGAGGCGCGGAGGTAGCTCGCGAGGTAGCCCTTCTCAACCGTGCCGGAGAGGTAGAAGACGAGATCGCTTGAGAGTTCACCGGTGAAGACGTCCTGTGCGATCGCAAGCGCAAGGCGCGCCGGAAGCTCCTCGAGCAGGGTCCCTCCCACCGCTTGCGGTGGGGGCGGAAGGATCGTCGTGAATAGGGTCGCCTCGTCGCGTACCTCCGAATAGAGGACGGAGGTCGCCGACACGGTGAGGACGTCCCGGCCGGGGGAGGCGTCGAGAGGGACGTGGAGGGTCGCCTCCACCGTCCCTCGCTCCTGGGGGGCGAGGCTCACGAGGTCCCGCGAGAGGACGACGCGGAAGCCACTTGTGGACGTCGCTTCCACCTGGAACGTGTCCTGCGCGTTCCCGCGGTTCACAAGGGTGATCTCATAGCGGGCCTCGTCGCCCGGGATCACGCGCGCCTCGCTCGGCGCGAGGATCTCCACCGCGTTCTCTGCGCGCACGGTGACCGTCGCGCTCGCGGAGCCCTTCTCGGAGGGGGCGGTCTCCGACTCCGCCCGAAGGACGATCGCGTACTCCCCTGCCGCCGCACCCGGCGGCACGGTCAGCGTGACGAACAGGGTCCCCTCTTCGCCCGGCGCGAGGGAGAGGTCGGAGGGCACGCCCAGGAGGCCCCAGTTTGGCGGAGCCTCGAGCGAAAGACGAAAGACGGCCGGGCTCGCCCCGTCGTTCATCACCGCAAAGACGTGCGTGACGAACTCCCCCGGCCCCGCCTCCCGCGCCGGGGAGAGGACGCTCACCCGCACCGCTCCCAGGACGCTTGAGCCAAATAGGACGACGAGCGCCCCAAAAAGGAGTGCGCCCCGAAAACGACTCGATCGTGCGCCGATCACAGATCGAGCGTACCGGAGAAGCAAAAGACGAGGAAAGGACCGGAAAAGGAGGACCGGGGGACCTTTGTCGCCCTTCGGGGTGACCGGCGTCGCCTCGGCCGCCACGACAGAGGCGCGGGAACCGGGTATAGTGGTGGGGACCGCCGGCGGTACGGAGGTGAACGCGGTGTTAGACGCCCAGATGCGCCGGGAGCTCGTCGTGTGGGGGGAGAACCGCATCGGACTCCTGGCGGAGATGGCCCGGGTCCTCTCGGAGATGGGGATGAACCTCCTAGCGGTCGCCGTGGAGGTGGACGGCGACCGGGCGGCCCTCCACCTCCTCACCGATGCCCAACTCTACGCCAGCGACGCCCTGGAGGACGCGGGCTACGTCGTGGAGGAGCGGGAAGTCGTCGTCCTCGAGCTCCCCAACCGGCCCGGCTTCCTGTGCCGGGTGACCGAGGCCCTCGCGCGCAAGGAGATCGACATCCACGAGCTGTACGCGACGGCCGCCGAGGGGGCCGCCAAGGCCCTCGTCGTCTTCACCTGCTCGAACAACGGCAAGGCCGTGCAGATGCTGCGCGAGCGCTAGAGGGCCGCTACTTTTCCTCCGTCACGGTGAACAGGCGTCCCATCGAGCGACCGAAGACCTCCGGGAAGTAGAACTCGTGCGCGGTCGTCGGGATCACGTGGTAGGCCCCCGGCTGAGTCGCGCGGAAGGTGTACTGGTACGTGTAGGTCCCCGCCGGGAGGTAGTCGGCGAACAGGACGACCTTCTCGTCGCGCAGCTCGCTGCGGCTGTACCAGCGCCACCACCACGGAAACCACCGCCACGGCGCCGACTCGGCGTCTCTCTCGCGGACGAGGCCCGGCTCCTCTGCGAGCCGGCTCGTCGTGGCGAGGCTCGGGTCGATCGCCTCTGCCCCTGCGGGGAGTGGGTCCTCCACGACCACGTAGTAGAGGTCGTGCGGGGCGACGATCGTGAGGCGAACCTGTACGACCTCGCCGACTGAGGCGGAATCGACCTCCGCGCCCGTCTCGCCCGCGGGGCGATCGGCCGGCACATACTGGCGCGTGACGCTGATCCCCCGATCGAGGGCCGGGAGGTCTTCAACCGGGAGGTAGACCTTGAGGTGGGCCGTGTAGTAGAGACGCCCCTCTCCGGGGCCGCGGCCGACGGTGAGGCGGTTCCCCGCCTCGGCGAGGAGCTTTGCCACCTGCACGCTCAGGCGGACCGGCTCGTCCACCGTCTCTTGGGTCACGCTCCCCGCGGCGAGGGGCTCGTCGTTCAGCTTCACGCTGTAGTCGTAGCGGCCGGCGAGTTCTCCCGTGACGACCATCCAGTCTGTAAGGCTGATCAGGGCCCAGGCCGTCTCCTGCGTCGTCTCCCAGATCCCGTCCTTGCGCGCCACCATCAGCCAGCGCACGACGTTTGAGATGAGAGCGTTCTTTGGGTCGAGCCGGGCGAGGGTGTCCAGGATCACCGCGGTCGAACGGGTGTCCGTGTTCATCGCCCAGAAGTCGTAATTTTTCTCCTCCCAGTGTGCGCCGGTTGCGGAGAGGATCGCGGCGTTCGTGATGTCGGAGAGGAGGGTCTTCACCCGGTCGTCCTCTCGATCGAGGAGCGAGAGGGCAAGAGCGAGGTAGGCTCGGCCGTAGTGGGCGAGCTTCCCTCGGGCGGCGAAGAGATCGTCGATAAAGCGGCCGACCTCCTTGGTGCGACCCGCCTCCGCCATCACATAGAGGATCCACGCCTGGCGGTTCGCCGACGGGGAGGAGTCGAGCTCCCGCGCCGGGACAAGCTCGCCCGCGAGGAAGTCGAGGCCGCGCGCGAGGGCGGCCGGGTAGACCTCAAACCCGGCCTCGCGCGCCACGGTGAGGGCGAAGACGACGTAGGCGGTGAGGTGGGGGTTCGACCGGTCGTCCCACCACCAGCCCCAGCCGCCGTCGGAGTGCTGCCGAACGTAGAGCTTGGTGAGCCCCTCCTCCACGAGGCCGGGGAGCTTCTCCTCAAGCTTTGCATTCTTGATCCCCAGGTGCAAAAGCGCCCGCCAGGTGAGGACGTTGGGGAGGAAGCGGCTCACGACTTGTTCCGTGCACTCGTACTCGAAGTGCTCAAGGTAGGTGAGCCCCTCGCGCATCCCCGCGGCGAGGGAGGGGTCCAGTTCGACGAAGAGCTCGCCCTGCCGGTCGTCGTACTTGCGGGGAAGGCCGATGACCTCGGTGCGCGTCCCTTCGGCCACGAGCTCACCGGCTGTCCCCACGACCTCCGGGGCGGTGTACCGATAGACGCGCAAGGTCCCCGCGGGCCCTGTCGCCAGGCGCGGCCGGGCGGCGTCGGAGTACTCACCCGCGACCGCGCTCACGGCGAGGTCGACCTCTTGCACGTCCTCCACCGTTGCCCACCATGTGACTTTCGTCTCGCCCGAGGCAGGGACGCTCGCCGTCTGGATCGTCCCGCCCTCGACAGAGAGGCCGACCGCGCCGAGCGTGACCTCGGCGACGAGCCCTTGATCCGTGTTGTTGTTGACGAGACACGCGACTTCCACGCGATCGCCCACGACGAAGAAGCGTGGGACGACCGGTCGGACGAGGAGCGGCTTCGTCACGAGGAGTTCGTCCGTCGCCTCGCCGACCTGCGTCGCCTGCGTGACCCCGACGGCGCGGAAGACCCAGGTCGTCAGATTGTCTGGAAGGTCGATCGCGACCTTCGCCCGCCCGTTGGGGCCGGTGACGACGCACCCGTTCCAGTACGCCGTGTCCGCGAACTCCTCGCGGAGTGGGACACCGGCCGGGAGCTGCTCGGCGGCGCTCTTCGCGGCCCCGTCCGCCGCCATCCCCTCGGCCCCTCCCTCCGGCACGGCCGCCATGGGGAGCGCCGTCCCCACCTCGCCTCGCCCGAACCTCTCTTCGTCGGTCGTTTGCCGAGCTTGTCTTGTCTGCTCAAGGAGAAGTCGATCGATCGAGATGGTAAGCCCGCTTGAGGTGGTGACCCCCAGGCCACGCTGCCCGTAGAACTCCTGCGCGATCGCGTCCGGGGTGCGCGGCCGCAGGGTGAGGATCCCCTTGTCGACGAGATCGACGGCCAAGGAGGCCGCGACCGGCTCCCCCACCGCGTCGGTTGTAGAGAGGTCGTAGCTCACCTCTCCGCCGGGGAGGGCCTGTTCGGCAGAGGGAGCGAGGGTGATCACAAGCCGCTGCGGAATCGGCTCGACTGCGAGCCCGACGTATCCGACCTTGTGGGAGGCGACCGCAGGAGCCCCTCCTGCGGCCTCTTGGGCCGCCCGTTGCCCCTGAACGAGGACGACGCTCACGTAGACGTTTGGGACGTAGTCCGCAGTGATCGGGAGCTCGTAGACCGTGCTGTTTGAGGTGAGGAGGACCACCTCGCGGCGGAGGATCGTCCCCCGCTCGACGGTGACGAGGGCCCACTGCTCGCCGGGGAAGGGGCTCGGGATGAGGATCTTTGCCGTCTCGCCCGGGGTGTAGGTCCCCTTGTCGGAGACGAGCGCGATCCGGTCGTCGTTCGTGCGGCGCCAGGAGACGTACTCCTTCCCACTCGCCCAGATGAAGATGCTCGACTGGACCAGCCGTTCGCGGGAATCGAGGCCTCGAACGACCACCTTGTAGGATCCGCCCTCGGGCGGGGTGAAGGAGAGGACCTCCTCGGCCGCGGCGTCGGTCGTGAGGGTCCCGCGCAGGACCTCGGTGTCGTTCGTCTTCCATTCCCAACGCCCGCCTCCGGCCTCCCCTTCGACGTAGGTGTTCACCCACTCGCGGCGGTAGAGGATGTAGTCGAGGGAGCGCTCCGGGAGGCGCTTCCCGTCCCAGTCCACGGTCACGACGTCGATCCGCATCTCGTCCCCGGCGCGGCCGACGGAGGAGGCTGGCGCAAGCCCAATGTAGAAGTCGCCGCGGTGGAGGACGATCGTCGAGCGGCCGGAGAGGACCTGGCCGTCACTTGCGCGGACACTCGCCTCGACCGAGAGGAGGCGACTCCCTCTCGTCTGCACCGCCGAGGGGGAGTCCGCCGCGGTCGCCGCGGGCGGGATCTCGATCACGAGCCGACCGGCCGTGTCGGTCGTCCCCGATCCAGAGAGGATCACCTGCGGAGCCTCCCTCGGCCGCCACCAGCAGTCGAAGCAGACCCACGGGTCGTCGACGTCGGTGAAGCGGTAGCGCTCAAACTGCGGCGGCTGGAAACGGTACTCCCCGGAAAGGACGTTCCACTCGACCGGTGCCTCCTTCACCGGCCCGCCGAAGAAGTAGCGCACGTCGACCGCCGCGCTCGTCTTCTCCCCGCGGCCGATCTCGTCCACCTCCGGGGTGACCACGACCTCGAACTCCGGCGGCCGGTAGGCCGCCACCTGGAACGAGCCGGAGAAGGTCACGTCGTGGAGCGTCGCCTGGATCGCGTACTCGCCGAGGGAGGCTCCCTCGGGAAGCTCGAGGTCGCCGGTGAACGTCCCGTACCCATCGAGGGGGCAAAGCCCCTGATGGACGAGTTCCCACGAGGGGTCGTACACCTTGACCTCGATCGTCCCCGGGTCGGGGAGACGGTACCGCGCGTCGTCCTCGGCACGGACGACGCCGCGGAAATGGACGGTCTGGCCGGGCCGGTAGATGGGGCGGTCGGTATCGATGTGCGCCCGCCAGTCCTCGAGGTATCCAGACTCGAATCCAAACTCCCACGGAGCGATCCCGTCGGTCCACCACGGACTCCCCATCGTGAACGGACCCTCGCCGAGCACGGTGATCCCGCCCCACGGGTCTGGGAAGGGGAGCGACGCGAGGCCGTTCCCATCTGTCGCCGCCTCGGCCGCGCGGTTTCCGTCCTCGTCGTAGGCTGAAAGGTTCAGGAAGGCGACCGGCGCGCCGGTCTCGAGGTCGGTCGCCCAGGCGAGGATCTCCCGTCCGTCCGTCTTGAGGGTCAGGTTGACCGCGCTCACCACGAGGACGTGGCCGTGCGCCCAGCGGTCGTAGGGGACTCCCTCCGCGCCGAGCTCGAGGAAGTAGATCCCCGGATCGAGCGGGCCTCCGCCGCGGACGAGGTCGACGGCCGTGTAGCCAAGCTCGTTCTGTGGCGCCTCCACGGCGACCGACCAGCGCCGCACCCGCCCCTCTGACGGCGGTGTGAAGGAGTACCAGCCCCTCTCTGCCTCTAGGTACTCCTTCAGGGTGAGCCGGTAGAGGGCGAGGTCAAGGCGATCGGTGTTGCGGTGGGCGACGAAGAGGCGAGCCGACTGGTAGGCGCTGTAGGTCCCGACCCGGCCGGGGACGTGCAGCCAGGCCACCGGGTCGAGGGGACCGGTCGTGAAGCGGACAGCGAGCGTCTGTCCGGTCGTGTTCCCGTAGCGATCCGCGATCTTCGGCCCGATGTGGACGACGTACTCTTTGCTCGGCTGCGCGCCGAAGTCGATGACGAAGGTCGAGTCCCACTCGCGGAAGTAGGTGTGGACCTCCTCGGGAGCCGGCGCCGGCTCGATCGCGACGTTCTCCATCACCGACTCCGGAACGATCGGCGCGTTGAAGTGGATGGAGAAGGACGTGTACGGGTAAGCGTCCGCCTCCCCGTCCCTGGGATCGGTCCCCACAATCCGCGGGAGGGGGACGGTCGTGAAGTGCCACGTGTACGCCTCGGCCATCCCGGCGCCTCCGCCTGAACTCTTGACCCCGGGGGCCAGGGAGACGACGTACTCCGTCCCGAAGGCGAGGCGCTCCTTGGGCGTGAAGGCAAGGGCGCTCCCGGAGACGTCGAACGTCCCCTCGACGCGCAATCCCAAGAACTCGTACAGGGCGCCGGCGCGGCGGAGGGTGAACGCCTGGCGCGCGCTCTCCGGATCGATCGGCATGTTGAAGGTCACGCGGACGCTACTATCCACGGGGACGAGGTCGGCCCCCTCGTCCGGGCTCGTCCAGACGACCGTCGGCGGTTCCGTGGAGAAGGCAAAGACGAAGTCCTCGGCCAGGAGCCCACCCGTCGTGTCGGTGAGGCCGGCCGCGACGCGGCCGGCGTACGTCGTCCCGCCCTTGAGGGACGCGCTCGGGGTGAAGACGTAGATCGAGGTGTTCAGCCACTCGCCCCTCCCCTCGATCACGGGGGCGAACGTGAGGGGGTTGGGGAGCTTCGCCGCGGCCGGGTCGGAGATCGCGAGGAGCGGCACGACCGGCCGGTTGAAGATCACGGTGATTGTGCTGTCCGCGGCCACCTTCTCCGTCCCTGGGGCCGGGATGACTTGAGTCACGAGGAGGTAGCCGACCGTGCGGAAGGTGAAGGTGTACGGTGCCTCAAGGTGCCGGTCCTCTGCGTCGGCGGCGCCAGTCCCGATCGTCACCGTGTAGGAGGCGTCGCGCGGCCAGTCCGCGGACGGACGGAAGCGGAGCGTCCGCTCGTCCGGCCAGGAGAAGGACCCAGTCAGGCTCGGGGAGAGGGAGAACGCCCCCTGCACGGAGGCGCGGTCCATCGGCCGGTCGAAGACGAGTTCCACCGCGCCCTCGACTCGGAGCTCCTCGCCCCGCTCCGGTGTCCGCTCTACGACGACCGGCGCAGGCGCTCCGGCCGCAAACCCGCACGTCACGAAGACAAACCCAACCAGGATTCCCAGAAGGACCGCACTCGACCACCGTGTGCTGTTCATCGTCGCCCCTCCTTCGCTTCCTCCGAAGTGCGCTATCCCTAGAGATACCGCGAAAACCCGGACAAGGCAAGCCGGCCCGCCGACGAACGAACACCCCGATCGGCCAGAAGTTTCAGCAGGATGGACGGCCCGAGATCGAATTGGGCTCGCACTGGCGTCGAGATGCCAAAGGGGGTATAGTGGGCGAAACGAGCGTGAACCTGGAGCTGGGGGAGTTTGACCATCGCCGGGTGCACACAAAAGGAGAGACGATGTCTTACCAAGAGCGGAAGATGTACGACGTCAGTCACATGGGACTCCGCTGCGCGGAGTGCGCCGCGGAGATCCGCGAGCTCCCGTTCCAGCCCAGGGACGACCGGCCGGTGTACTGCAAGGATTGCGCCCGCAAGCGGCGCCCACCGCGAAGTGGGGGTGGCGGTCCGCGCCGCTAGCCAGTTACCTCTCACAAGAGGAGCAGGCCGGACTTTCTGGCCTGTTCCTCTTTTCTCACCGGTAGCGCTCTTCGCGCCAGGGGTCGCCTCGGTCGTGGTAGCCTCGCGCCTCCCAGAAACCGCGGCGGAGCTCCGTGAGGAATTCAAGGTGCGAGAGATACTTCGCGCTCTTCCAAGCGTAGAGCGAGGGAATCACTAGGCGCAGAGGGTATCCATTCTCCGGCGAAAGCGGTGCCCCGTTCAGCCGCGAGGCGAGCAGGCTTTCCTCCCTCACGAAGTGATCGTAGGGGACGTTCGTCGCGTAGCCCTCGCGGCCGTGCGCGATTACCCATGCCACGCTGGGCCTCGGGCGCACAAGCTGGACGATCGCCCGGGTAAGGACGCCCTCCCAGGTGAGGTCCGGGACGCTCCAGGTCGTGACGCAGTGGAAGTCGGCCCGCACCGTCGCCTTCTCTAGGCCAAGGATCTCCTCCCACGAGAGCTCAACTGGATTCTCCACCTCGCCCGCCAGGCGCAGGCGGAAGCGGCCGAGGTCCACGGCTAAGATCGGCGCGATGTCGTAGACGATCGGCCTCTCCACCCAGCGCTGTCCAGGGGGAAGCCTTTCCTTTTCCATCGTAACGACGAGCGTAGCAGTTGGCGTCCTTGGAGCCAACCTCAAGCCGAGGAGACCACAGTCCAAGGGCGAGGTTTGTGGTATCCTTCTTGAAACATGTCGCAGCCTTCAGACAAGTGGTACGTCCTCCTCATCACGTCTCTAGCCCCTTTCCTGACGGCGTTCATGGGTTCGTCGGTGAACATCGCCCTCCCGACGATCGGGATGGAGTTCGGGACGAGCGCCGTCGCCCTGGGATGGATCGCGACTTCTTACCTCCTCGCCGCCGCGGTCGGCCTCGTTCCGCTCGGTCGTCTCGCCGATCTCCACGGCCGCAAACGTGTCTTTACACTCGGGATCGCCGTCTACATGGTCTCCTCTCTTCTCTGTGCGCTCGCGCCGTCAAACACCCTCCTGCTTCTCTTCCGCGTCATCCAAGGCACGGGCGGGGCGATGCTCGTTGGCACCTCCATGGCCATCCTCATGGCGGCCTTTCCGCACAACGAACGCGGCAAGGCCCTTGGCTGGAACGTCGCTGCGGTCTACAGCGGCCTGGCCATTGGTCCGTTCCTTGGCGGGATCCTCACTCAGCACCTGGGTTGGCGAAGCCTCTTCATCGCGAATGTCCCCCTCGGGGCCCTCATCCTTGCTCTTGCCTGCTGGAAGATCGAGAAGGACCGACCGGCGTCCCGAGGGGCGCGGTTCGATCTCGTGGAGGCTCTGGCCTATGGTGCTAGCCTAGTGGCTTTGATGACCGGTTTCAGCACGCTCCCCGCCCTGCGCGGCGTCTTCCTCCTCCTCGCCGGGATCGCCGGGCTCCTCGGCTTTGCCGTGTGGGAGCTGCGCGCCGAGAGTCCCCTTCTCGATCTCCGCCTCTTCCGGAGAAACCGCACCCTCACCTTGTCCAACCTCGCCGCCTTGATCAACTACAGCGCGACCGCCGGCGTGGGGTTTCTCTTGAGCCTCTACCTCCAGTACAACCGCCGCTTCGACCCCCAGACAGCCGGGCTCGTCCTCGTTTCCCAGCCGATCATCCAGACCCTCTTTTCGCCCCTCGCTGGCCGGATCTCCGACCGAATCCAACCCCGCATCGTCGCCTCGATTGGCATGTCGATGACGGTCGCCGGCCTTTCGCTCCTTTCCTTCCTTGGGCCGCGGACACCGCTTTTCCTCATCGTCTTGAACCTTGCGTGGATGGGCCTCTCGTTTGCCCTCTTCTCCTCCCCCAACACGAACGCGGTCATGAGCGCCGTCGACGAGCATCTGTACGGGATCGTGTCGGGGACGCTCGCCACGATGCGCGCGACCGGCCAGATGGTGAGCATGGGGATCGCCATGCTCCTCTTCTCCGTCTTCATCGGAAACGCGACGATCACGGAAGCGAACGCCGGCGAGTTCCTCACCGCCGCCCGCGTTGCCTTCGCCCTCTTCGCCTTCCTGTGCCTTGGGGGAGTCTTCGCTTCCTTAAGCCGCGGCGACCTCACGAACCGGTCCCCGTCGCGGTA
>CAYHEK010000044.1:0-9859 GCA_964355545.1 uncultured Thermotogae bacterium
GTTCGCCGGGGTCCTCACCTTTGTCGTGCTCACGATCGTCCTTGCGACCCTCGTCCTCCGTCAGGAAAGTCGGGAGTGAGCCGGGGGATAAGAGAGTCCGGACGCGGCTAGAGGGGATCGACTAGCCCTCGACCCTCTTTTTGACCTCCTCGACGAAGGCGTCGACCTTCGCGCGGTGAGCGCCTCGCGCCACCTCTCTCGTCGCCAGGGCGAGGGAGGCGACGGGGTCGATCCCGGCGAGGGAGGCCATCGCGGCGAGGGTCCTCTCGCCGGATCCGCTCCTGGATGTCGTGAAGAAGCCCGCGCGCCGCAGGCGCCCTTTGTGGCGGACGAGGTAGCTCCGCGCCGGACTCGACACGGTGCCGCCCCACACCGGAGTCCCCACGATGACGAGGTCGTAGCGCGACGGGTCGGCCCGCGGTTCGCGAATCTCCACCTCCCGGCCGCGCATCGCTTCCCTCCCGGAGCGGAGGTAGCCGAGAATCCCGGTCCTCTTTCGCATGTCTTCGATCGGTTCTGTGTCCGCTCCCAGGGCGGAAGCGATCGCCTCGGCGACCGCGCGCGTGGTTCCTGTTCGTGAGTAGAAGACAACGAGTGCTCTCATCTTCTCACCTCCACACGAGGAGGTTATAGTCGCGCCGGTCCGCCAAGGCAAGCTCGGCCCGCGGAGGAATAGGTTCATCTATTCCACGCACAGCCTTCCTCTTGAAAGAGCGTCAAGGATCGGCTATAGAGGGTTAAGGCGGCGCGGCCGCGACCACGGAGGACGAGGGAGGAGAGCATGGAATCGGAAGGCCATTCCGCTCTAATGAATCCCTTGAGGAGAGGGCTCCTCGGGGGGTACTGCCTCGTCTTCCTCCTTCTCACCCTTTACCTCGTGATCTCGCTCCTCGCCGCGCCGCCGCGCGAGGGAGCGCAGGGCGAGGTCCTCGTCTCCCTCTTCGGTCAGGCCCTCCCGCTTGGGGCGGAGGCGCGGCTCCTTCTCCTCGTCGCGCTCGCGGGGGCCCTCGGCGCGAGCATCCACGCCGCGTCCTCGTTCGCCGTCTTCGCCGGGTTGGGCCGCCTCGCCACGAGTTGGCTTTGGTGGTACGTCCTTCGGCCGTTCATCGGCGCGGCCCTGGCGATGGTCCTCTACTTTCTCGTGCGCGGGGTCCTCCTCTCCGCGGCGTCCGATCCCCGCGCGGTCAGCCCCTACGGTCTCCTCGCCTTCGCCGGCCTTTCCGGAATGTTCTCCAAGCAGGCGATCGAGTGGATGGGGAAGGTCTTCGACCAGATGTTCCGCCGCCTGAGCAACGTCGAGAATAGCGACACGAAGGGTCCTTAACGGGAGAGACTCACGCGCGCGCCTCCTGCGGCGGCCGCCACGCCCACAGGCCGAGCGCGGCGAGGAGGGCGAGAAAGGCGCCGAAGAAGAACGGGGCCGCTGGGCTCGCGACGTCCCACAGGAGCCCGGCGAGGAGGGAGGCGGGGAGGCTCAAGGCGCCGACCACCGTGCTGTAGGCCCCGTAGGCCGTCCCGCGCAGCTCTTTGGGGACCACATCCGCGACGAGGGCGCGCGTCGTGCCGTAGGCCGCTCCGTAGTAGGCGCCGTAGAAGAGGTAGAGGACCCACATGCTCCAGCCGTGCCGGGCAAGTCCGATCCCGCAGTAGATCGCGGCGTAGGCGAGCCAGCCCGCGACGATCAGCCCCTTGCGGGGCACCCGGTCGGAGAGGGAGCCGGCCGGTATCGAAACGAGCGAGTAGACGAGGTTGAAGGCGGCAAGCATCCCCAGGATCCCAAGGACGGTCACTCCCAGGGAGCGGGCGCGCAGGACGAGGAAGGCGTCCGCCGAGTTCCCAAGCTCGAAGATTCCGACGAGGACGAGGAAGAGGAGAAACGGCCTCCCCAGGCCGCGCACGCTCACCTTCGGCCGCTCGGAGCGGCCGGCGCGCACCTCGCGTGCCCCCACGGCGAGGGCCAGGACGGCGAGGAAGGCCGGGACGATGCTTACGAGGACGACGAGGCGGAAGGTGTGCGCCTCAAGCTCGCCTGTCCCTCCTTGAGTGAGCCACACGGCGAGGAGGGCGCCGCCGATCCCGACGAGCGCTCCGGCGGTGTCGGCGGCGCGGTGGAAGCCGAAGGCGAGGCCTCGATTCCCCTGGCCAATCGAGTCGGCGACCAGGGCGTCGCGTGGGGCGGTGCGCACCCCCTTCCCCACTCGGTCGGCCCAGCGCGCCCCCGCAACCGCCGTCCAGGAATTCGCGAGGTAGAAGACGGGCTTCACCAAGGCTGAGATCCCGTAACCGATGACGGCGAGCCACTTACGGCTCTCGAGACGATCCGAGATCCAGCCGGAGACGATGCGCAGGAGGGAGGAGGTCGTCTCGGCGAGGCCTTCGATCAAGCCGATGAAGGTCGTGCGCACCCCGAGGACGGAGGAGAGGAAGAGAGGAAGGAGGTTTAAGACCATCTCCGAGGAGACGTCCATGAAGAAGCTCGCGAGGCTCGCCGCCCACAGGTTCCGCGGCAGCCCACGCAAGGAACTCCCCAGGACATTCCGCTTCCCCGCCATTCTCCTTTACTCCCTTGTCGGGACGTGACCGCGTCGAAGGGTTCGCCGATTGTAGCGGCGCGGCCGACGCGGGGCGAGGGCCGTTGGGCGATCAGGAAGAGAAGGCGAAGCGCCGTTCCGCGAGGAGCCGCACGCACGCATCCACTGCCGCAGGGTCGTAGAGGGTGTCCTTGTTCTCTGCGATCTCCTCGATCGCCTTATCGATCCCGAGTGCCGGTCGGTACGGGCGGTGGGAGGACATGGCCTCTGCGACATCTGGCCTTCGAACCATGCTCGAGCGAGTCCCGGCGACGCATCCTCCAAACTAAAGAGCGGGAATGTGCTAAACTGCAACCGACGATACGACGGCGCAAGACCGGCCGCGCGCAGGGAGGGAGTCGCGGTGATGCTCGACCGTCAGAAGAGAACAAGGTCCCTCGTAGCGTATGCCTTCGTCCTCGTCTGCATCCTCCTGGCGGCGGCCCTTGGCGCGGGCGCCTACCTCTACTACTCGGACTACCAGAGGCACTACCGCGTCCAAGTGGAAAACCAGCTCTCGGCCATCGGGAAGCTGAAAGCCGACGATCTGGCGAATTGGAGAGGCGAGCGGTTGGCGGATGCGTCGGCCCTCCACAAGAACGCCGCCTTCGCCGCGCTGGCCAAGCGCTACCTCGACGACCCGGGCGACCCGCAAGCCGAAGCGGAGCTTCGGTCGTGGCTGGAGAGTTACCAGGAATACCAGCAGTACGACCAAGTTCGCTTGCTGGATGCGCAAGGTGCAACGCGCCTGTCCGTCCCCGCTGGGGTACCGCCCGTCGCGCCGGCCATCTCAGAGCGCTTGCCCGAAATCCTGCAATCAGGCCGGGTGACGTTCCTGGACTTCTACCGGGATGACCATGACCAGAGGGTCCACCTCGCGGCCCTCGTCCCCATCGTCGACGGAGAGGGCAGCCACCAAGCTCTAGGAGCCGTCGTCCTGCGCATCGATCCCACGCCCTACCTCTATCCGTTCATCGCCCGCTGGCCCACGCCAAGCGAGACGGCCGAGACCCTGCTCGTCCGCCGGGACGGGAACGATGCCCTGTTCCTGAATGAGGTTAGGTTTCAGAAGGACACCGCACTCACCCTGCGCATCTCACTAGCGAGCCGTGACGTACCCGCCGTGAAGGCCGCGTTGGGGCAGGAAGGGATCGTCGAAGGAGTGGACTATCGCGGCGTGCGCGTGATCGCTGACGTGCGTTCCGTTCCCGACTCGCCGTGGTTCCTCGTGGCATGCATGGATGCTGCGGAAGTGTATGCGCCGGTGAGGGAGCGACTCTGGCAACTGGTCATCGTCGTCGCCGCCCTGCTATTCGGCGCGGGCGCCTGTGTGGGTCTGGCCTGGTGGCAGCGAAGCGGCCAGTTCTACCGCGAAAGGGCGGCAGCGGTCGAGACGATTCGGGAGACCAGGGACTATCTGGAGAATCTGATTAACCACGCCAGCGCCCCCATCATCGTCTGGGACCCGCAATTCCGTATCACCCGTTTCAATCGCGCCTTCGAGTCCTTGACCGGCAGACGCGCGGATGACGTCACTGGGAAGTCGCTGGAGATTCTCTTCCCGCGTGCCTCACTGGGGAGTTCGATGGAACTCATCAAGAAAACGCAGACCGGCGAGCGGTGGGAGACGGCCGAGATCGCCATCCTCCATCTCGACGGGTCGGTTCGAACCGTTCTCTGGAACTCAGCCACGCTATTCTCTGCAGATGGCAAGACCCCGGTGGCCACCATCGCCCAGGGCCAGGACGTCACCGAGCGCAAGCGGGTGGAGGAGAACACCAGGCGCATGGCGACGGTGGTACGCGACTCGAACGACGCGATCACGATCCAGGACTTCGAGGGACGGATCACCGCCTGGAACCAAGGCGCGGAGCTGATGTACGGCTACAGCGAGCAAGAGGCGCTTGCGGCGAACATCGACCTCCTCACGGCCCCCGGCAAGATCGCAGAGCAGAGAGACTTCATCCGCCGGCTGATGGCAGGCGAAGACGTCACCTCGTTTGAAACCCAGCGGGTGACCAAAGACGGGCACGTCCTCGATGTCTGGATGACCGTCACCAGACTGATGGACGACGCCGGGAAGCCGGTCGGTCTCGCCTCCACCGAACGCGACATCACGGCGCGCAAGCGGAAGGAAGAGGACCTCCGGCGCATGGCGACGGTGGTGAGAGACTCCAACGACGCGATCACCATTCAGGACTTCGAGGGTGGGATCACGGCCTGGAACCGCGGCGCGGAGCTGATGTACGGCTACAGCGAGCAAGAGGCGCTTGCGGCGAACATCGACCTCCTCACGGCCCCCGGCAAGATCGCAGAGCAGAGAGACTTCATCCGCCGGCTGATGGCAGGCGAAGACGTCACCTCGTTTGAAACCCAGCGGGTGACCAAAGACGGGCACGTCCTCGATGTCTGGATGACCGTCACCAGACTGATGGACGACGCCGGGAAGCCGGTCGGTCTCGCCTCCACCGAACGCGACATCACGGCGCGCAAGCGGAAGGAAGAGGACCTCCGGCGCATGGCGACGGTGGTGAGAGACTCGAACGACGCGATCACGATCCAGGACTTCGAGGGCCGCATCACCGCCTGGAACCGCGGCGCTGAGCTGATGTACGGCTACAGCGAGGAAGAGGCGCTGGCGATGAACATCGACCTCCTCACGCCCCCCGGCAAGATCGCCGAGCACAGAGACTTCATCCGCCGGCTGGTGGCGGGCGAAGACGTCACGTCGTTCGAGACCCAGCGGGTGACCAAAGACGGGCACGTCCTCGATGTCTGGATGACCGTCACCAAACTGATGGACCACGCTGGCAAGCCGATTGGGCTGGGCTCCACCGAACGCGACATCACCGCGCGCAAGCGGGAGGAGGACGTCCTCCGCCTCAACGCCGAAATCGGCAGGCATACCGGTCAATTGGAGGCCGCCTACAACGAGCTCGAAGCTTTCAGTTATTCGGTCTCGCACGACCTGCGCGCGCCGTTGCGGCATGTTCAGGGCTACGTGGACATGCTCGCGCGCGATGCCGAAAGCCAGCTTTCGGAGAATGGCCGGCGTTACATGCGGACCATTGCGGACGCCAGCCGGGAGATGGGCGTGCTGATTGACGATCTGCTGGCGTTCTCCCGCACGGGCCGGACGCAGATGGCTGAGACGACCGTCTCTCTGAACGGCTTGGTACAGGAGAGCATTCAGAGCCTCGAAGTGGCCACGCGCGGCCGAAACATTGTCTGGACCCTACCGCCCCTGCCCGCGGTGCACGCCGACCCCGCGATGCTCAGGCTGGCCTTGACCAACCTGCTGAGCAACGCGGTGAAGTTCACCTCTCCGCGCGACCCGGCGCAGATCGAGATCGGCAGCGCGGGTACGGAGGACGGTCGCGCCATCCTCTTCGTCCGCGACAATGGCGTCGGATTCGATCCGCAGTACGCCCACAAGCTTTTCGGCGTCTTCCAGCGATTGCACCGGTCGGACGAGTTTGAAGGCACCGGCATCGGCCTGGCCAACGTGCGGCGCATCATCGCCCGGCACGGCGGGCGCACATGGGCGGAGGGCAAGCTCAACGAGGGTGCGACGTTCTACTTCACGCTGAAGGCAAGTGAATGAAGCACGGAGGAACGACCATGAAGACAGAAGTGAAACGCATCTTGCTGGTGGACGATAGTCCCCGCGACACCGAACTGACACTCAACGCCTTGGCTCAACACAACCTGGCCAACGAGGTCGTTGCCGTGCGCGACGGCGCCGAGGCGCTTGACTACCTGTATCGGCGCGGCCCGTTCGCCGACCGAGCCGCCGGCAATCCCGCCGTCGTGCTGCTGGACCTGAAGATGCCCAAGGTGGACGGCATCGAGGTTCTGCGGCAGATGAAGAGCGACCCGCAACTCAAAATGATGCCGGTGGTGGTGTTGACCTCCTCGCGCGAAGAGCAGGACTTGGTCACGAGTTACCAACTGGGCGTCAACGCCTACATTGTCAAGCCGGTCCAGTTCCAGGAGTTCGTCGAGGCGGTGAAGCTGTTGGGCGCGTTTTGGGCGGTGGTCAACGAGCCGCCCCCGGGCAGCGCCCGGTCGGCACGGCCCAAGACACCCTAGTGTCAGCGAGGAGGCTGCGATGAATGACCCGGCGCTGATTCTCTATCTCGAAGACAACCCGCGCGACGCGAAACTGGTACGGGACAGACTACAGCAGACCCCTGGCTTGGCCTGCAAACTGCGGGTCGCGAGCAATCGCGCGGAATATGAGGCCGCGCTGGCCGAGGCACGCTTTGACCTGATCTTCTCGGACTACAGCTTGCCCAACTACGATGGCATGGCCGCCTTGGCGTTGGCTCGTGAGAAGCAGCCCGAAGTCCCATTCATCCTGATCTCCGGCGTGTTGGGCGAAGAGCAGGCGGTCGACTGCGTGCTCCGCGGCGCGACCGACTACGTGCTCAAGCAACGGCTCGACCGGTTGGTCCCTGCCGTGTTGCGGGCGTTGACCGAGGCCGAGGAGCATCAGAAACGCCGGGAGGCGGAGGAATCGCTGCGGGAAAGCGAGCGGGAACTGAAGGAAGCCCAGCGGCTGGGCCGGATCGGTCACTGGCAATTCGACGTGAAGGCACAGCGGATCCGCTGGTCGGACATGGTCTTCGCTATCTACAAGCGCGACCCGAAGCGCGGGCCGCCCACGGTGGAGGAGGAAGCAGCGTACTACTCCTCTCAAGATGCCGAGCGGCTGCGCGATTGCGCCAGGCGTGCCATTGAGGCGAGCGAGCCCTACGAGATCGAGGTGCGCGTGAACCTGCCGGAAGGAAGGATTGCGGATGTCGTTGCCATAGGGACACCCGTCAAGGATGCCCACGGGCGTGTCGTCAGCCTCATGGGAACAGTCCAAGACATCACCGAGCGCAAGCAGGCGCAGGACGCTCTGGAGGAAAGCGAGTTGAAGTACCGTCAGGTGGTGGAGAACGCGAGCGAGGCGATCTTCGTGGCTCAACACAAGTCCATCCTATTCGCAAACCCGGCGACCTCTGCGCTGATCGGCTATTCGAGCGAGGAGCTCCTGGCCAGACCGTTCGTTGACTTCGTCCACCCGGACGATCGGGACATGGTTCTCGAGCGATACTATGTGTGGATGAAGGGCGAGGAATTGCCGCGGCTCTATGCCTTTCGGGTTGTCCGCAAAGACGGCAAGGTTAGGTGGGCGGAACTGAACACCGTCCTGATTGACTGGAAGGGAGAGCCAGCTACTCTGAATCTCGCGAGCGACATCACCGAGAGCAGGGAGGCCTCTGATCGGCTGAGGAGGTCCCTGGAGGGGACGATCCAGGCCCTTGCCCTGACCACGGAGATGAGGGACCCCTACACCGCCGGGCATCAAGAGCGGGTGACCCGCTTGGCGTGCGCGATCGCGGGGAAGATGGGACTTAGCGAGGAGAGGGCGGAGAGCCTGCGCGTGGCCGGGCTCCTGCACGACGTGGGTAAGATCTCGATCCCCGCTGAGATCCTAAGCAAGCCGACCACCCTGACGCCCACCGAGTTCAGCCTCGTGAAGGCGCACCCCCAGACTGGCTACGAGATCCTCAAGGGGATCGACTTCCCCGGGCCGGTCGCTGAGATCGTCCTCGAGCACCACGAGCGCCTGGACGGGTGCGGCTATCCCCGGGGCCTGAAGGGCGAGGCGATCCTGCTTGAGGCGAAGATCCTCGCCGTGGCCGACGTCGTCGAGGCGATGGCCTCGCATCGCCCCTACCGCCCTGCCCTTGGCATCGAGGTGGCCCTGGAAACGACCTCGAAGGAGAAGGGGACTCTCTATGACCCTGCGGTCGTCGAGGCCTGTATCCGGCTCTTCTCCGAGGGGAGGTTCGCATTCGAGAGGTAGAGAAGGGAAGGCGATTCGAGATGGCTTGCCGGCCGTGGCTTGCCCTGGGCTCGCTCCCCAAGGAGGAGGCGGCTTCATGACGCTCCGCGTGCGGACACTCCTCATCATTGGCGCGACAATCCTCGGCCTCGTCGTGGTCGTCTACCTTCTCTCACGGACCCTCCTCCTCGCGAGTGTTTCGAAGCTTGAGGAGCAGGTTGTTCGCCAGAACGTCGACCGGGCCGTGAGCGGGCTTTCGGTTGAGCTCGCACAGCTGGACAACATTGCCAAGGACTGGGCCATCCGGGACGAGACTTACAACTTCATCGTGGACCGGAATCCTGAGTACATGACGACAACCCTCGTGCCCAGTGCTCTTGCAGCCATCCAGGTGGACCTGATGCTCTTTGCGGACTACTCCGGCGAAATCGTCGTTACCGAGGCCGCTGACCGCATGACGGGGATGGACGTTCCGTTTCCCGAGAGCTTGCTTCGGGAAGTGGCGGCGAACCACCTTCTCATCCACCTCCCCGAGCTGGGAAGTCGGATCACGGGAATAGTCCTCCTTTCCGAGAGTCCCCTGCTCGTTGCCTCACGGCCGGTTCTGGGAAGCTCCGGTGAAGGTCCAGTCCGCGGGACGGTCCTTGTTGGCCGGTATCTGGACACCGCGGAAGTCGAGAAGCTGGCTGAGATGGTGCACCTCACCCTCGCCGTGCGTCCACTCGCGGAAAGTAGGGCGCCCCCTGGGTTTGAGGGGGCACATTCCGCGTCGGGCGGCCCCCCGATCCTTGTGCGACCCGCAAACGAGAAGTCCACCCGCGGATACGCTCTGCTATCGGACATCTATGGGAAGCCCGCGCTGACGCTCGAAATCGAGATGCCACGAGAGATCTACGCTCAGGGACGCGCGACGGTTGTCTACGTCGTTATCTGGCTTGTGGTGGTGAGCCTCGTCTTCGGCGGAGTATTCCTCCTCCTGTTGGAGCGGCAAGTCCTGTCGCGCCTCGCCGGCCTCGGCGCCGCCGTGCGCGAGGTGGCCGCGTCGCGCGACCTCAAAAGGCGCGTTTCGGTCTCGGGCCGGGACGAGATAGTGGCCTTGGCAAGCGAGATCAATGGAATGCTCGGCCGCCTGGAGGAGTCGCAGGAGAAGCTGCGGGCAAGCGAGGAAGAGTACCGCTCCCTGTTCGAACAGTCACGGGACGCGATCTACATCACGACGCGGGAGGGGAGGTTCATCGACATCAACCAGGCCGCACTCGAGCTCCTCGGCTACACGAAAGAAGAGATCCTCGATGCAAACGCCCGCGACCTCTACGTCGACCCAAGCGACCGGGAGGTGTTCCAAAGAGAGGTCGAGAAGGCCGGGTTTGTGATCGAGCACCCCCTGAAGCTGCACCGGAAGGACGGACGAGAGATCGACTGTCTCCTCACCGTCACCGTGCGCCGGGGA
>CAYHEK010000044.1:9959-13027 GCA_964355545.1 uncultured Thermotogae bacterium
GGACATCACCGAGCAGAAGAAGACCGCCGCCAGGCTGACCCACCTTGCCACTCACGATGCCCTCACCGACCTTTCGAACCGTGTGGCGTTCGATGAGCGTCTCCTCCTCGAGCTCGCCCACGCCGGGCGCGACGAGAAGAGACTCGCGGTGATGGTCCTCGACCTCGACCGCTTCAAAGACGTGAACGATACGTTCGGACACACGGTCGGGGATCGCCTCCTCCAGGCAGTCGGTGAGCGGCTGAAGGCGAGCCTGCGCTCAAGCGACACCGTCGCCCGTCTCGGCGGCGACGAGTTCCTCGTCCTCCTCCCCAAGATCGCGCGTCCTGAAGACGCGCTCGGGACGGCGGAAAAGATCCTCGACGCCGTGCGCCGGCCCCTCGCGGTGGATGGCCAGGAGCTGCGGGTCACGACGAGCATTGGGGTTGCCCTCTACCCCGACGACGGAGAGGAGAGCGAGACCCTGGTGAAGAACGCGGACATCGCCATGTACCGCGCCAAGGAGAAAGGGCGGAACAACTACGAGCGCTACACCCCCAAGGCCGAGGGATGAAGACAGAGGGCTTGCCGGCCACTTCGACGCCCTCTGCTCGAAGATCAAGATCGGCTTGTGCTCTCAGCACCCCTAAAGGGATTAGACCTTTCCGTGACGGCATCGCGGAAAATGCCTTGCACTGCTGAGTACGTCTCGCTACTGCCACTGAATGGCAATGGTCTCCTGGGAGAAGAGGTGCACGCCGCCCCGGAGGGGGAGTGGGTCGACGAGGAGTAGTACTGCGGCGAGGAGGAGGACGATCCCAACGCTGAACTAGGCGAATCCGCCCGCGAGGGTGCAATCCTCACGGCTCCGAGCCGGCTTGTGGAGCCTGGGGGACCGATCCTGGAACGCGTGTGACCGTTATTGCGTGGTGACATGTGTCTGCCTGGTCGAGCCAGATCATCCCAGTCGTGGAACGCAGGGGCCTCTGTGTCTGCGAATCCGCTGGTCTGTTCAGACTACTACAAGCTCTGGTGCTGAACCAGGTTCCGGGCGCGCGAGATGCTCTAAGTGCAGGCGAGGGCGGCCGGCGGCTTCGTTGGCATTAGATGACGAGAAGGGTCAGACGTACTACCCGCTCAGCTGGCGGAGTCACCCGAAGAAGCAGCCGTATCTGTCCTGATCCACGAGGACGACGAAGTCCTCCAGCCGATGCACCTCCGGCTGTGGATCGTAGCGATGCCACCTGAGATCTCGTCGTTTCCAGAACACCCGCCAAGCGCCCCGCGATCGGATGTAGGTCGCTTTCGCCACCCTGAGCTCGAGGATCTCGTGAGGGTTGTCCCAAGCAGGACGGATCTCGAAGATCTCCACGCTTTGGTCCTTGAGCCGATAGCCCAAGTCGAGCTCGTGGCGAATGTGCAGGGGAGGTCGGCGCCTCTCTACGAACCCCCGGACGATCCGTTCGCATTCCCTCGCTTCGGATTCTCTGAATGCCATGCTCTAAGGGTTCCGGCTGTCGGAGTTCGCTTCCCGCCAATGAGCCGCGAGCCGCTCTCCCGCATCAGCCTGCAAGGACCTCTCCTCAAATCTTGCCGTCATCATGACCGCAGCCCGATGCGTGTCGCGAGTCCCGGATTGGCCTTCTTCCACCGGCTAAACCATGGCTTCAGTCTCAGGTGGTCGATGTATGCTGCGAGGACGTCCGGCACGATGCTGCCGACCCGTCCTGCCTCGATGTCGCGCAATCGATACTGGGCGACCTTGAGCAGCCCCGCCGCGGTCTTGATGTCCAACCCGTTGGCCATTCGCCGCTCGGCAACCTGGCGGGCGACTGCCAGGAAACGCAGACCCTCCTCCGGATCGATTCCGGAGAATCGAAGGCGGTCCATTGTCGGTTGACCAAGTGCATCCTCGATGCGCTCTGCCAGAGCTTGGACTTCGTCCTCCGACAGGATTCTCCGGTAGCTTGACCTCCGACCCTCTTCGGAAAGCCGTTCTTTGCTCATTGCCTCCGGCGCTTCTCAGCGCGGCCTTTCTGAGTCGTGCCCGATGCAGTTGCTGTGCCCCGGCGTTCGTCCGATCAGGCGTAGGTCAAACGGCCCCTCGGTTGTGGCACAGCTCGCCCCAGCTCCCTCGCCGCGTCGATCCACTCGCGGATGATCTGCTCGGCATTCGAGAGGGCCTCATGGTACGTCTCACCGTCAGCCATGCAGCCGGGGAGCTCGGGGACCTCAGCGACGTAGGCATCGTCCTCTTCACTCCAGAAGATGATGATCTCGTACTTCGAATCCATGCTCACTCCCCCAGTCTCAGATTGTACTTCAGGATCACTCCACGTACCTGCCTGACCTGATACGGTTTGCCCATGCCGTTCTTCGACTGCAGATTGAGGATCTCTTCTACCTCACCCAGGGTGAAGATGTGGTGGTCGCCTCTGATGCGTTCCTTGAACCCAAGCCGCTTGAGAAGCGCACACAGTCCGTCGAATGGGACGTTCGCGTCCGAGCGACGAAGCAGGATGTGGTCATACAGCTTCTCGTGCTCCCCCATGGTCGGAGGATACCACCGACGGCCGGCTTCCGTCCATTGTGATTCCATGGCCGGATGTCGGGAATGGTGGGCCGTCGAGGTCGTGCCGAAGGCGGGCGCAGTACGCCGGATGCGCGGAGTACTCCGAACTCACAGGGGAGATCCAACACGCCGGGATCGTGACAAGGACAAGTCAAGCGGTCGCCACCCACGTGTTTTTCATGTTCCTTCCCTCGGGAGTGAACAGCAGGAGTGCACTGGCCTGGTGAAGTCGCGAGATGGAAAGCGAGAGGCAGAAGGGTTCCGCAAGCGAGCCGTGGGCGCAACACAGGCGCACTCCTCTAGCTGGTATGCGTACGGCAGTTGAGAGCCTAGGGACCGATCCGAGAACCTCCACTACCGCATGACGTCGCTGTTCTCGAACACGATGAGATACGGCCGCAGGTCGCGGAACTGCGGGAATGAGGACCTGTCCGTCAATGCCCGCAGTGTGGTGGAGCCTATGGGACCGATCGGGGACGCGGGTGGCCGTCGCCGGTGGGTGACGGATGCCCGTTGT
>CAYHEK010000045.1:0-13005 GCA_964355545.1 uncultured Thermotogae bacterium
CGCAACAACCCTTGAGGGCGGCAGAGCAAGATGACCTCGAGAAGAACTGCGACAACGATGATTCTAAGTAGCGCGTTTGTGGAGGAAGCGCATCTTGCGACGGTCATGGTCACGCACAACATGAAGCAGGCGATCGCTCTGGGGAATCGTCTCGGCATGATGCACAAGGGCGAGATCGTCCTTGAGCTTTCTGGGGAAAAGAACCGGCGCACAGAGGTCTCCGAGCTCGTGGAGCTCTTCTCCCGCCGCGGCATCGTGGATGATGAGCTTCTGCTCGAGGCCGCTCCCTAGGCCCTCTCTCCGCAGCAGTTCTTGAACTTCCTCCCTGAACCACACGGGCAGGGGTCGTTCCGGCCGGGCCGTTTCGCCGCCGTGACGGGGATCTTCTTCTTGGCCGGCCGCGCCTCCGTCCCTCCACCCCCCGCGTGGATGTAGTGAACCTCGCGGCGGGGGGCGGCCTGGGGAGCCCCCTCCGGAGCGGCGAGGCGCGGGTTAAGAAGGGTGGCGACGATCTTCTGTGCCGAGCGAGAGAGCATCTCTTGGAAGAGGACGAACGACTCGCGCTTGAACGCGACGAGCGGGTCGGTCCCCCCGTACGCTGTCCAGCCGATCCCCTCGCGCAGGTCATCGAGCGTGTAGAGATGGGCGAGCCACGCCTCGTCGATCAGGGAGAGGATCACGTAGCGGGCAAGGAGGGGGAAGCGCGGTCCCAGGCGCTCCTTCTGGCTCACCAGGGCGCGCTCGAGGTGGGCACTCCCTTCTTGAGCGAGTCCCTCGGGGCCCTTCCCGGTGAGGATCTGTGGGTCGATGGGGAGGAAGGCGGAGAGCTCTTGCTCAAGCCCCGCGAGGTTCCACTCCTCCTTGGGCCTGGAGCGGCCGACGTGGGTCGCGACAAGGTTCTGGGCGTACTCCGCGAAGAGATCGCGCAAGTAGTCGTCGAGGCCGTCCTCACTCGCGAGCGAGTCGACCTGGTCGCGAGGAGGGAGAAGGAAGCGATCGCGCAGGGAGTAGATCGCCTCTCGCTGCCTGGCGAGCACGAGGTCGTATTCGAGGAGGCGCTTGCGAATCTCGAAGTTCCGCCCCTCCACCCGTTTCTGGGCGCGGCGGATCGCCGCGGTGAGGAGTCCGTGTTCGATCGCCTGCCCCTCCTCCATTCCCAGGCGGTCCATCAGGGCACCGATCCGCTCCCCTCCGAAGACGCGGAGGAGGTCCTCCTCCAGGGAGAGGAAGAACTGGGACGATCCGGGGTCTCCCTGCCGCCCGGCGCGGCCGAGGAGCTGGTCGTCGATCCGACGCGCCTCGTGGCGCTGGGCGCCGGTGACGTGCAGGCCGCCGAGACCGGCGATCCCCTCTCCCAGCTTGATGTCCGTCCCTCGTCCGGCCATGTTCGTGGCGACGGTGATCGCCCCCCGCTGGCCGGCCTCCTTGATGATCTCCGCCTCCTGCTCGTGGTACTTGGCGTTCAGAACCTGGTGGGGGAGGCTGCGCGCCTTGAGGAGAAAAGAGAGCCGCTCCGACTTCTCGATCGAGTTTGTGCCGATGAGTACTGGCCGGCCGATCTCGTGGAGGCGCACGACCTCCTCGGCGATCGCCTCAAACTTCGCCTTCTCCGAGCGGAAGAGAACGTCGCGCTTGGGCTCGCGGATGAGGGGGCGGTTCGTGGGAATGACGAGGACGGGGAGACCGTAGATCTCCTTGAACTCCTCCTCCTCCGTCTTCGCCGTGCCGGTCATCCCGCAGATCCTCTTGTAGAGGCGGAAGTAGTGCTGGAGTGTAATCTGGGCGAGGGTCTGCGACTCCCGCTGCACGAGGAGCCCCTCCTTCGCCTCGAGAGCCTGGTGGAGTCCGTCCGAGTAGCGGCGGTCGGGCATCAGCCTCCCCGTGAACTCGTCGACGATCATCACCCGGCCGTCTTTCACGATGTAGTCCTTCTCCTTCCTGAACATGTGGAGGGCGCGCAGGGCCGTTTCCAGGTAGTGGACCGCGTCGGTGTTCTCCGGCGCATAGAGGTTCTCGAGCGCCAACCCCTCCTCGCCCTTCTTGATCCCCGCGTCGGTCAGGGTGAGGCGGTGCGTCTCCTCGTCGATCTCGAAGTCTTTCCCCTCCTTGAACGGGCGGGCGAGCTTGGCGAACTTGCGGTAGCGGTCGATCGACTCGGAGACGGCGCCGGAGATGATGAGAGGCGTGCGTGCCTCGTCGATCAGGATATTGTCGATCTCGTCGATGATGGCGTAGTCGCGGGAACCCTGCACCTTCTGGTCGACCGAGAGGGCCATGTTGTCGCGCAGGTAGTCGAACCCAAACTGATTGTTCGTGCCGTAGGTGATCTCGGCGGCGTAGGCCTTCTTCCTCTCCTCGGTCCCCATGCCATCCTGGAGCAGGCCGACGGAGACCCCGAGGAACTCGTAGATCGGGCCCATCCACTCCCGGTCGCGCCGCGCGAGGTAGTCGTTCACCGTCACCACGTGCACCTTCCCCACCAGGGCGTTCAAGTAGGCGGGAAGGGTGGCGACGAGGGTCTTCCCTTCTCCTGTTTGCATCTCCGCGATCCGTCGTTCGTCGAGGGCGATCGCCCCGAGGACCTGGACGTCGAATGGCCGCATCCCGACTGTGCGCTCCGCCACCTCTCGCACGACGGCGAACGCCTCGGCGCGGATTTCGTCCTTTGTCTTCCCGCCCGCAAGACGGTCGCGGAACTCTTGCGTCTTTCCCTGCAGGGCTTCGTCGGAGAGACCCTTCACTCCTTGAGCAAAGGAGTTCACTTCCTCGAGGTGGCGGCGGAGGCGCCCAAGCTGCTGGGCGTTCGTCTGTCCGAGCAGGTAGTCGAGGGCTCTCTTGATGAATTCAATCGCCATGGGGATCCCCCGCCAGTATAGGAGGGCAAAGGGGCCCTTTCAAGGAAGGCTCACGGGGAGGGGAGCTTGGCCAGGCCGGCCTCCACGGTCTCCTTCTCCTTGGTGAGGAGGTCGATCGCCTCGCGCGCCGCGGCGTACTCATCGGCGCGGAGCGAGACTCCGGCGGTGGAGAGCCTCTCCTTGGCGCGGGCAAGCTCCTCCTTGATGAGAGAAAGCGCGCGCTCGTAGTTCTTCCGCGCGTTCACCGGCATCCCCCGCGCCCGGTAGAGGTCGCCCAGGGCGACGTAGGATCGCTCGAAGTCAGGGTGCGCCTCGATGAGGGTCTCTAGGTCGCGCTCCCCCTGGTCGTAGTTCCCCTCGCGCAGGGAGATCATCGCTTGAAGGTACTTTGCCTGGAGCTCGAGATCGGGGTGGGGATGCGTGGCGAGGAGGAGCTCCACGGGCGCACGCGCCTTGGCCGTATCCCCCAGGTTGATCGCCATGTTCGCGAGGTTCAGGTAGACGTTCTCGGCGACGAAGCGGGTCAGGCACCTCTCGAGGTCGGCCATCGCCTCCTTGTACTGACCCTGTTTCGCCTTCGCCATGGCAAGGTGGTAGTAGACCTGCGCCGGGGCAAAGTCGCGCCGGGCGCTCTGTTCGAGGGTCGCCTGGGCGAGGCGCACCTGACCCATCTGGAGCTCGCGGATCCCCCGGCCGAGGAGGACGTCGGCCGAGAAGTCGCGGCAGGCGACGACGGAGACAAAGAGCCCCGCAAGGAAGGTTGCCAGAGCGGCGGCCGCGAGGAGCCGCCCCCGGAGGGATATGCGCACCTTCTCCCCTTCACCGTAGATGGAGGAGGAGCAAAGCCCGAGCGCGAGGACGAGGACAAGGGACGGCGCGGGGAGGTGGGCGGGGAAGCCGACCAGGGCGACGACGAGGAACGTCACGACCCCAGAGGTGAAGAGGAGGAGGTCGAAACGACAGTCCTCGTCGCGGTTCTTGTAGAGCCTTCGAAGGAGGAAGACAGGGACAGCCACAAGGAGAGAGAGGAGGGCAAGGATCCCAAGCGACCCAAGCTCGGCTGCGACCTGGACGTACTCGTTGTGCGCCTGCGCGGCGCGGGGAATGTAGAAGTCGTACCCCGCCCCTTGCGGGGAGGCGAGGAACTTCGCCTTGTAAGGGACGAACTCGAGCTTGTAGTTTCCAAGACCCACTCCGAAGAGGGGATGTTCCTTGAACATCTCCCACCCCACCCACCAGTCCCAGGAGCGGACCTTTCCCGAGTTTTGGATCCAAAGCCGCCCAAGCCACGAGCGGCCGTCCGCGGAGAGGCCGACGACGGAGTTGAGGGGACCGGAGGGGGCCTCGATCACGAAGGTCACGGCGAGGGCGAAGAGGAGGCCAAGGAGCCAGGCCCGGTTCCTCCGGATCGGTTCGATCGGCCGGAAGAGAAGGGCTCCGACGAGGAATGCGATCGCGGCCACGACGAGCGCGACGACGACGCTCGTCTGGTGGACGAGCATCGCCATTCCGAAGTTGAAGGAGATAAGTCCGATCGCGAGCGCCCGCAGGAGGCGCGAGCGCAGTCGCACGAGGAGGATGACGGTCGGGAAGAGGAGCGAGGCGAGGAACTCGCCCAGGTAGTTTCGGTTCCCCATCGTCGAGATGAGCTCATCGAGACCACTGTTCCCAAAAGCGCCCCGCATCACCCCCAGGTACTGGAGGAGGCCGTAGAGGGAGGCAAGAGTCGCGGAGAGAAGGAGGGAGTAGAGGACGAGCGTGACGTCGCGCTCCTCCCTCACGAAGTGGACGAGGAGGAGGTAGAAGAGGGAGAAGAAGAGAAGGAGGGTCGCGCTCTGGATCACGAGGCGGCCGTTCGTCGCCTGGATGAGGGAAAAAAGAGAGACGAGAATGAGCCCCAGGAACGCAAATCCGACCCAGGGGAACTCGATCCGCCACTCACCCCGAACGAGCGACCAGGCGGCCCACAGGATGAGGAGAAACGAGATCGCGACGAGGGCGAAGATCGACTTCGAGTAGCCGTACTCCGTGCTCGCCGGCCAGATGAAGAGGGGCAAAGCGAAGACGAAGAGAGCGATGAGGTAGACCATCGCTCGCTCGAACGGGAACCCCCGCCGTCGTGCGCGCGCCGGCCTCTTCCTCTTCGACGGCTTCCTCGCCATGGCTCCCATTATAGGGGTCCTCGTTCGTGCGGGGCAAAGAGGAGCCCAAGCCACGCCTCCGCGTTCTTCCACGGGCTTGCGGCGCGGAGGAGGGGGAGGAGCCTGGGCCAGAGGTCCTGACGGCGGAGGAAGGCGCGGCCGAGGCGGCTCGGGTAGTCGATGTCCCCCTCCGCGGCGATGAGGTGGAGGACCGCCGGGTCGTTGAGAATGGCGAAGCCCGTGTCGATCTCGCGGTCGGAGAGTGAGAAGAGGGCGCGATGAGCCGCGAGCCCGAAGCGAAGCTCCTCTCCAATCTCGCTCCGCCAGCGGCGGTCGTACTCGGCGAGGGTCTCGCGCGTGGTCCGTTCGGCCAGGGAGGCGAAGGCGGCGATCTCCCCGGCGATCTTGGCGCACAGGGATCCGGTGTAGATCCCCCCTCCGGAGGTCGGCTTCGCCTGGCCGGCGGCGCCTCCCACAAGGAGGACCCCGTCGCCGGCTGTCTCCGGAGCAGGGCCGATTGGGATCAGTCCCCCGCCTCGCGCGAGGACCTCGCCGGGGGTGCGCTCGAGGAGACGGTCAAGGAGCGCGTCCGTGTCCGTCCCCGGCGCGGCGGCGAGCCCGACGCGGAGGCGCCCCTCCTCCGCCGGGACGCTCCAGCCGAAGAAGCCCGGGGCTACCTCCCTGCCGAGGAAGATCTCGACTTCGTCGTCCTTGCGCGGCCTCCCCGCGATCACCGCCTGGCTCGCGCTGAGGAATTCCTCTGGCTCGGGAAGGGAGAACCAGCGCCCAACGTCGCTCCGCGGGCCGTCGGCGCCGATGACGATGTGGACCTTCACCTCCGTGAGCCGCCCGTTTTTCTCCAGGCGGACGGCCCCCCTCGTAGCGGCGACGGCGCGCGTGCCCGCCCTCACCTCGACACCGGCGGAGGAGGCGAGGTCGATGAGCTCGTGATGGAGCTTCGCCCGATCGAGGACGAGCGCCTTCGGCCGCTCGGCGCGGATCTCGACCGTCTTTCCGCCGGGGGCGTGGAGGAGCCCCCCTCGGATCTCGCGCAGGACGCACGCGGAGGAGACACCGAGCTGCGCGAGTGTCCGCGGACTGACGAGGCCGGTGCAGCGGACCCGCTCGGCGGTCGTCTCCTCTTGCTCGAGAAGGAGGACGCGCGCCCCGGCCGCGGCGGCCGAGCGCGCGGCGACCGCCCCGGCCGGCCCTCCACCCACGACGAGGACGTCGTAGTCGGTCATGAGATTTCCCTAGGCCCCTTCGAGCTTGGGGGCGCGAGTCATGATCTCCTCGACGAGGTTGAGGGGATTTGCCCCGCGGTAGAGGAGGCGGAAGACGGCGTCGGTGATCGGCATCTCGATCCCTTTCCCTTGAGCGATCTCGTGCACGACCTTCGTGGCGCGGACCCCTTCGGCGACCATCTCCATGCTTGCGAGGATCTCGCGGAGCGGCTCCCCCTTTCCCAGGCGCCAGCCGACGTAGCGGTTGCGGCTGTGCTCGCTCGTGCACGTCGCGACGAGATCCCCCACCCCGGAGAGGCCGAAGAAGGTCTCGTCCCTCACCCCGAAGGCACGGCCGAAGCGGACCATCTCCGCGAGCCCCCGAGTGACGAGGGCGCCGCGGCTGTTGTCCCCGTAGCCGAGCCCGTCGGAGACGCCGGTCGCGAGGGCGATGATGTTCTTCACGGTGGAACAGAGTTCGACCCCACGCACGTCGTCGGAGAGGTAGACGCGGAAGCGGGGACTCGAGAAGGCGCGTTGGAGGTCCTTCCCCAGGTCGAGGGCCCTCCCGGCGAGGACGACTGCCGTCGGGATGTCCCTCCCCACCTCCTCGGCGTGGCACGGGCCGGAGAGGGTGAACGCCGGCTCGCCGGGGAACTGGCATTCGATGAGCTCGGACATCGTCTGCCCCGACCGCTCGTCGAGCCCCTTTGCCAAGTTGACGAAGACCCTCGTTTCGCGCACGAGCGGACGGATTCGGGCCAAGATCTCCGCCACGGCGAACGAGGGGACGGCGAGGACGAGCGTCTGGGCGGCCGCCGCGTCCTCAAGAGAAGAGGTGATCGCAAGATTCTCCCGCGGGAGGAGGACGCCGGGGAGGTACGTCGGGTTCTCACGCCGGCGTTCGATCTCCTCGGCCCGTTTGGGATCGCGGACCCACAGGATCACTGTGTGGCCGTTCTTCGCGAGCAGGCGCGCGAAGGCCGTTCCCCACCCTCCCGCGCCGACGACGGAGAAGGTCACTCGCTGCCCTTGTCGAGGGGGATCGGCATGCGCGCTCCGATGTGCGCCTCGATCCAGTCGATCGCCTTCTCCCGTGGGTCCTCTCCTTCGGCGACGGTGATGTCGGGGGTGAGTCCGACCTCGTGCAGGACATGCCCCAGGGGGGTGAAGAACTCCCCGGTCGTCAGCCTCAGGGCGGCGCCATCGGGGAACTCGAGCAGGGTCTGCATGACCCCCTTGCCGAACGTCTTCTGACCGATCAGGATCCCCATCTCGTGGTCGCGGATCGCCCCGGCCGTGATCTCCGCGGCGCTCGCGCTCCCTCCGTTGACCAGGACCGCGAGCGGGAGGTTGGGGATCTGGTTCCCGGTCGACCAGTAGGTCTGACTCCCGGAGAGCCTCCCCGTGGTCGAGCAGATGATTCCGCTATCGACGAAACGGCTCGAGGCGCGGACCGCCTCGGTCAGGTACCCTCCTCCGTTGTTCCGCAAGTCGAGGATGATCCCGTCCAGGTCCTCGAGGTTGAATGAAGCGAGGGTCCGGTCGAGCTCCGCGGTCACGTCCTTGTCGAAGCGCGAGAGGCGGATGTAGGCGATCCGTCCGTCCGCCACGAGCTCGCTCCTCACCGCGGCGACCGTGATCTCCCCCCGCACGATCAGGATCTCCTCTTCCGTTCCGTCCTTGTGGCGCACGAGGAGGGCGACGGTCGTCTCCAGTTCCCCCCGGATTTTTAGCGAGGCCTTAGTGATGGTCATCCCTTCCGTCGACTCTCCGTCGATCGCGAGGATCTGGTCGCCGGCCTGTACCCCGGCCCGCTCGGCTGGGGTCCCTTCGAGCGGCGCGATGACCGTGAGGACGCCGTCCTTGATCGTGATCTCGATCCCCACGCCGCTGAACTCTCCCTCCAGGGCATCCTCCCAACGCTCGCGGTCCTTGGGGTCGAGGAACTCGCTATTGGGGTCGCCGAGTTCCTCGACCATCCCCTTCATCGCGCCGTAGAGGAGGGTGGGCTCTTCGACCCGGTCGGGCCAGTAGAAGTAGTTCTCGATGTACTGATAGAGCTGGACGAGGGGCGCACAGACATCCGTTGGCGTCTCTTGGGCCCCGCCGACGCCGAGGACGACGACCAGGACGATCGTCGGAACAAGGACCATCCACGCCTTCACCGTAAGAGATCGCGTCTTCACTCGTCTCACCCCTCCATAGGCGCGAGATTCTACTTCCGGAGGAGGAGAAAGGAAAGGGCCATCAGGAGCGGTTCAAGCCGAGGTACTCCCGCTGCTCCTCGCTCAGAGTGTCGATCCGGACGCCGAGGGACTCGAGCTTCATCCGCGCGACCTCTTCGTCGATCTCGGAGGGGACCGGGTAGAGGCCAGGCGCAAGGGGCGGGCTCGCCGTGAGGTGGCGCAGGGTGAGGGCCTGGAGGGCGAAGGAGATGTCCATGATCTCGACCGGGTGCCCGTCGGCGAGGACGAGGTTCACAAGGCGGCCCTCGCCGAGGAGGTAGAGTCGACGGCCGTCTTTGAGGAGGAACTCCTCAATCCCGTCCCGGACGATCCGCCGGGAGACGGCGAGAGAGGAAAGGGCGCCTTTGTCAATCTCGACGTCGAAGTGCCCCGCGTTCGCAAGGAGGATTCCATCCTTGGCGTTCTCGAGCGCCTCCTTCGTCACGACGTCGCGGCACCCGGTCGTCGTGATGAGGACCTCCGCCTCGGCGATCCCCTCCGCAAGCACAGAGACGCGGAACCCGTCCATCACCGCCTCCACCGCCCGCACCGGGTCGACCTCAGAGACGACGACCCGCGCGCCCAGGCCGCGCGCTCGCAGGGCGACCCCGCGGCCGCACCAGCCGTATCCGGCGACGAGGACGGTCTTCCCGGCGACGAGGAGGTTCGTGGAGCGGAGGATCCCGTCCCAGACCGATTGGCCGGTCCCGTAGCGGTTGTCGAAGAGATACTTCATCTTGGCGTCGTTCACTGCGAACATGGGGAAACGGAGCCTCCCTGAGCCGGCGAGGACCCGCAGGCGAGCGACCCCGGTCGTCGTCTCCTCGCACCCCCCGATCACCTTTCCCTCGACCTCCTCGTGCAGGAGCGAGACGAGGTCTCCCCCGTCGTCGAGGACGAGATCGGGCTCTCCCGCGAGGACCTCCCGCAGGTGATCGAGGTACTCCCGCTCGCTCACCCCGTGGCGGGCGTGCACCGAGATCCCATCCTCCTCGGCGAGGGCTCCCGCGACGTCGTCCTGGGTGGAGAGGGGGTTTGACCCCGTGACGAGGACCTCCGCCCCGCCGTCCCGCAGGAGGATGGCAAGGCAGGCGGTCTTCGCCTCAAGGTGAATGCTCATCCCGATCCGATGCCCGGCGAAGGGCCGCTCGCTCGCGAAACGTTCGCGGATCCGGTTGAGGAGGTCCATATGCGCGCGCGCCCACTCGATCTTCGCCCTCCCACGGCCGCCCTCTTCCCGTCTTTTGTTCATCCCTTTCTCCCCTCCTCTTGCAAGGATAGATAGATCCCGGTCAGTATGACCGCCGCGCCGACCCCTTTCAACGGGGAGATCCCCTCTCCCAGGAGGAGGTAAGCAAGAAGCGTGGCTCCGATCGGCTCGCCGAGGACGAGGACGGCGACGGTCGAGGCGGGGAGGTAGCGCAGGGCCCAGTTGAAGGTCGAGTGTCCGACGAGCTGCGGCCCAAGACCGAGGAGGACGAGGTAGAGGTACGTGGCGCCGCGGAAGCCGCCGAGCGGCTGGCCCGCCGCAAGAGAGGCGATGACGAGAAGAAGCGCCGCGGTCCCGTAGCTTATGAAGACGTAGCTTTCCAGTGGGACGCGCTGCCTGACCCGCCGGCCGACGAGGAAGCAGGAGGAGAACATGACCGCCCCGCCGAGGGCGAGGAGGTCCCCGGCGATCGCCCCTCCTCCCAGGCGCACGTCCCCCCACCCGATGAGGACACCGCCAGAGACGGAGAGAAGGATCCCCAGGGCGAGGGAGCGGGAGAGGCGCTCCCTGAGGAAGACGATCGACCCCAGGCCGACGAAGAGGGGGTTCGTGCTCGCGAGGACGACCGAGCTCGACACGGTCGTTCGGCGCAGGGAGGAGATCCAAAGGAGGAAGTGAAGGGCGAGGAAGACCCCGCTCAGAAGAGACAGAAGGAAGTCCGCACGGCGCGTCCGGAAGACCGTCCCGCCCCGCAGGGCGAAGGGGGAAAGGACGAGGGCCGCGACCCCCAGGCGCCAGGCCGCGATCGCGAGGACCGGGGCCTCCGCGGCGAACCGGATGAGGATCGCGGCGAAGGAGACGGCGACGATCGCCACGAACACGACCCCGTAGAAGAAGGGACGAGCAATCACCAGGGCCTCCGCGCTCGCGCCGCGTCGGTCACGGCCGCTCGAGGAGCTCGCGGATCGTGGGGAGGGCGCGGCGCGCCGCCTCCTCTCCCGCCTCGATCCCGCTGTGCACGTGGCTGTAGCAGGGCGGATCGGGAGAGAAGTCGGGCTGGATGAGGACGTCGGGCGGATGGGCGAGGAGGGAGAGCTCGCTCACCCGCTTCTGGAACGCGGTCGACATCTGGAAGAGGACCGCAAAGACGCTCGGATAGAAGCGGCGGGTCGCGGCGGAGCGGGCCCCCTCCATTCGGCGGACGATCCCCAGGATCCGCTCGCGGTAGTCGGGGACCGGAATCCCGGAGAGCTTCACCTCCTCCGGCCGGACGAGGACGTCGACGGCGATCACGACCTCGGCCCCCAGGGAGCGGGCGACGTCGACCGGGATCGGGTCAGAGACCCCGCCGTCGATCAGGAGGCGGCCGTCGATCCAGACGGGCGTGAAGAGACCTGGGACGGCGAGGCTGGCGCGGATCGCCTGTGCGAGCGGCCCCTTCGTGATCGGGTAGGGAAGGCCGCTCGAGAGGTCAGTCGTCACCGCGGCGTAGGAGATGGGAAGCTCCTCGATTGCGACGTCCCCGACGAGGCGGCGGAGGAAGCGCACGACCTCTCCCCCGGAGCTCCAGCCGGACCAGGGGACGGTGGGGAGGAGGGTCTTCATGACCTTACCGACGTGCATCGAGCGCCAGACCCTCTCCATCTCGTCGAGCTCGATGCCGGCGGCGTAGGCCCCGCCCACCTCGGCCCCCATGCTCGTCCCGGCGATGACGTCCGGTCGGATCCCGCTCTCTTCGAGGACACGGAGGACACCGATGTGCGCCGACCCGCGCGCCCCGCCGCTCCCCAGGGCGAGCCCGACCTTCCTCCCCGAAGCTACCATCGCGATCCTATCCTAGCACGCGGCCGCTTTTTGGACAATGGCCGGGACGGCGTTGGGGTAGGGTCCGGGGGAGGAACGGAGAACAGAGGAAGACGGGCGGAGGGCAAGGGATTCGCCCTCCGCGTCACGGGCTTCTTAGGCGCTGATCGCGCCGACTGGACACTGGTCGATCGCGTCTTCGATGCAATCCGCGTTCAGGTCGGCGCTTGCCTTCACCTGCGCGACCTCCGAGCCCAGTTCGAACACCTCGGGGCAGACCTGGGCGCACAGGCCGCAGCTGACGCAGAGGTCTTTATCCACCTTCGGTCTTGCCATCCTCTTCCTCCTTTTGCCGCAAGTCTCCGGCCGGAACTATACCATACCGCGCGAGGGAGGCCAACCCCATTGGCAAGGAGTGGCCCTTGCGATTATAGTAGGGGGACAAACGAGCGAAGGAGGTTGAAGAAGATGAGGAAAAGAGGGCTTTCTATTGCTTTCACCCTGATGACGGTGGCCCTTGTCTTCCCTGCCCTTGGGCAGATGAGCCTCGAGGGGGCCCTCGGGATCTTCCGCGAGGACGACGTGATGATCCCCTATAGCGAAGAGGGGAAGGCGAAGCTCGAGGCGGCGATCGAGGTGTTCCGAACAGCCCTCGGGATCCCGGCGGACTTGAACGAAAAGAGCGAGGACGCCGTGGGGGCCTTCGCCGTCGACCCAACGAAGAAGGACCTCGTGAACAAGCTCTCCCAGTGCTACTACACCCTGGCCGACGCCTTCATGGGCGGCGAGGAGAACGAGGAGGCGACGTACCTGAAGGGGAAGCACTGGGGCCTGAAGAGCCTGCGCATGAACCCGACGTTCGCGGAGCTCGAGAAGACGAAGAGCTTCGTCGAGGCCGTCCAGGCGGAGACGGACGTTCCGGCCCTGTACTGGGCGAACTCGAACTGGCTCCGCGCCGCGGAGTTCGACAAGATGGGAGCCATCTTCGCCGGCGTCCCTCCCAAGACCGAGGCGATGGCGAAGCGGCTCCTCGAGCTCGATCCTTCGTACGTCTGCTACGGACCGTACCGCTCCCTCGGTGCCTTCTGGGGCGGCCTCCCGTCCCTTCCCTTCGGGACGTACCGACAGAGGCTCGATGACGCGCTCACCTACTTCTGCTGCGTCGTGAGCGAGCCGGGCCTGTGCACGACCTGCACGCAGTGTCCGAAGTGCCCGATCGACCCCGCCGTCAACGAGTACTTCGAGAACCGCCTCTTCCTTGTTGAGTTCTACCTGATGGAGAAGAGCCTCTGGCAGGACGCGGCGCGCGTCCTCGAGACCGTCCTCGCCGAGCCGATCGGCGAGAAGTACCCGCTCTACAACGCGATCTCCCAGGAGAAGGCGCGCGCGTTCCTCGAGAAGGTGAAGACGCACCTCTAGGTCAAGCTGCGCACGGGCACGATGGCCGCGAGCGAAGGAGGCTCGCGGCCTGTTTTTTTTCGATCGCTTTGGTTGGGCCCCTTTCCGCCTCTCAAAGGAGATTAGGGAGCGCCTTGGGCTCCACCG
>CAYHEK010000046.1:0-12881 GCA_964355545.1 uncultured Thermotogae bacterium
GAGCGTCGCGAAGTCGCCTTCGGCCTTCGCCACCCACTCAGCGGTGATCGGCTTCATAGAGGACCGTTCCCTTCTCAAGGACGTCGCGGAGGAAAAGGTCGCCCATCGCGAGTCGCTCGCGCACCGTCTCCGGCGTCCGCACGATGAGGTCGATCGGGAACGTGGGTTTCGTCTTCAGACGGATCTCGACGGCCTTGTCGACCGCGTGACCCGCGTCGGGCAGGATGACAAGAAGGTCCACGTCGGAGTCGCTCGTTGCCTTACCAGTTGCGTGCGAGCCGAAGAGGACGATGCGAAGGGGGTGGAACTCGTGAGCGATCCGAAGACTTAGATCTCTGATCTCCTGCGTCGTTGCCATGGGCACCCCCGAGTACCCTTCGCTTCTGTCATAGAAGATCTTAGGGGCGGACGCACCCGGATGCAACGGCGAAGCGAAGGCGCGAGGCAGACGAGGTACCCACCAAGAAGAGCGGGCTCTCACGCTAGTCCGCATCCCCTCGCGGGCAAATCGACCGGTACGGGCAGTAGAGGCAGGCCTGGTAGGTGGGCTCGGCGGGGAAGTGGCCCTTGCGGATCCCGGCGGCGGCGGTCTCGATGTCCTTCAAGGCGCGCTCGAGGGTCTTCTCGTCGGGGACGGCGCGGCCGACGATCACCTCGGGGGTGAGGAAGAAGAGCTCGACCCGGTCGGGTAGCCGCTTGAACAGGCGCTCGAAGGCGAGCGAATAGATCGCAAGCTGGCGGCTCTTCTTCGTCCTCTCGTCCGCGTCGTCCTTGTCCTCGATGTCGGAGGTCTTGTAGTCGATGACGACGCCTCCTCCCTCGGTGAGGTCGACCCGGTCGAAGAAGCCGATGACGCGCACGCTCCCCTCGGTGAAGGAGAAGTGGCGCTCGACGTAGGTGGGGACGGTCGGGTCCTCCACGGCGTGGGCGTGGAAGTGCTCGATCGCCCGCAGCCCCTCCTGGAAGCGCAGTTCCTCGTGCTCGCGGGTGAGGAACCCCTCGGCCTGCCAGGTCCTCTTGAACGCCTCCTTAAGTTCGGCGAGGGGTGTGTCTGTTCCGCCGAGGCGATTCAGGTTCCAGAGCTTCACCGCCTGGTGGACGGCGTAGCCGTAGATCACGGTGTGGTGCGGGCGGATCGGGACCTTGAGGACGTGGATGTAGCGGTACTTCATCGGGCAGGAGAGGTAGTCGTCGATCTTCTGGTGGCTGAGCGTGAGGAGGACCTCCCCGCGGCCGACGAGGGTCCCCGCCTCATCGGGAGTCGGGGCGGCCGGCGCGCCGTGGCGCGCGATCGCGGCGAGGGCGCTTCCCTTGGTCGGCTTGATCGCCCCGGGCGAGAGGTCGAGGGCCTCGCAGACGAACGGGCTCACCTTGCGGGCGCGCTTCCCGCCGTAGTCCTGGGCGCTCGTTAGGTAAAGGTCCTCCTTGGCGCGGGTCATCCCGACGTAGAAGAGTCTCCGCTCCTCCTGGGTGTGGAAGTCGGAGCTTGTCGCAATGAGGTCCTTCACGAGCGGGTCGGGGAGGCGAATCGGGTCCTCGCGGTGCGCGGGCGGGAAGCGGCCGGCGACGAGGCCGACCTGGAAGACGACTGGAAACTCGAGGCCCTTCGCCTGGTGGATCGTGAGGACGTTCACCGCGTCCTCGTCCCAGTCGGCCTCGCCAGCGGGCGGGTTGTCTCCCGCCTCGATCAGGGCGTCGAGGTAGTCGATGAACCAGGGGACGCGGTCGTAGCGGGCGACCTGGGCGAAGCGCTCGATGATCGAGAAGAGCTTGGCGAGGTTCTGGACCTTCGCCGCGTCCTTGGGGTCCGCGGAGTTCGACAGGGCCTCGAGGAGGCCGGTGCGCGTCGCAAGGTACTCGTACAGGACCTCGCCGGTCCGCTCTTGCGTCGCGACGGGGAGCATCGCGACAAGGTCGTCGAGGAGCCGCCCCATCGCCACGCGGCCTTCTGCGGAGAGGCCGAGGAAGTCCGAGTCCTTGGTCGCGATGCGGAAGACCTCAAACAGGCTCTTATTCCTCCTCTTCGCGAAGCTCGCGGCAAAGGCCAAGTCCTCCGCCGGGACGCGGTAGAGGGGGGAAGAGGCGAGGTGGTAGAAGGAGAGGTTGTCGCGCGGGTCAGAGACGAGGCGCAGGAAGGCGATCGCCGCCTTCACCTCCTCGCGGTCGTACAGGCCCCGGCTCCCGGAGAAACGCCACGGGATCCGCAGGAGGTTCAAGGAGTGGAGGAAGGGGGCGGCCTGGGCGTTTGACCGGACGAGGATGGCGAAGTCGCGGAACGCTCTCCCCTCCTCCCGCGCACGGCGGGCGATTGTCTCCGCGACCGAGTCGCACTCCTCGCCGAGGGACTCGAAGTGCTCCTGGTGGATCGGGCTCCCTGTTCCATTCGCGGCGCGCAGGCGCTTCGTGATCCCGGCGCGCACCTCGAGGCGGTCGGGGTTGTTGTTCTGAATCAGGCGGTAGGAGGCGTCGAGGACTCCTTGAGTCGAGCGGTAGTTCTCGGTGAGGACGACCTTGTGCGCGTCGGGGAAATCCTTCTCGAAGTTCAAGATGTTCGAGATCGCCGCCCCGCGGAACTTGTAGATCGACTGGTCGTCGTCCCCGCACACGGTGAGGTTCTTGTGGCTCGCTAGGAGCTTCAAAAGCTCGAATTGGGCGAAGTTCGTGTCCTGAAACTCGTCGACCAGGATGTAGCGGAACCGCTCCTGCACGCGCTTTAAGACAAGCGGATTCGTCCGCAGGAGCTTCAAGACGAGGGTGATGAGATCGCCGAAGTCGACGCAGCCGTGCTCGGCGAGGAGCTTCTGGTAGGCGGCGTAGGTCTTCGCCAGTTCCTCCTGGTCGGCGAGGTCGGCCTCGAGGAGGCGCCGCTCCTCCTCGTCGGCGGGAGGAGCGCACTGGAGCCTCTCCCGGAGCCCCACGGCGTAGGCTACGTACTCGTCGGGGGTCACGTCTTCGTCTTTCGCCCGGCTGAAGAGGGTGAGGATCGCCGCGAGGTGCCGCACCGGGTTCCCGAGCGGCCGGAAGCGGGCGACGGGAAGCTCGAACAGGTGCTCCTTGAGGAAGAGGACCTGCTCGGGTTCAGTGAGGATGCGGAAGTCGGGTGTAAGGCCGAGGAGGATCGCGTTCTCGCGCAGGAGGCGATCGCAGAAGGAGTGGAAGGTCCCGATCTGGGCCTCGATGTAGCCGTAGGGGACGAGGCGATCGACCCGCTCCTCCATCTCTGCCGCCGCCCGCTCGGTGAAGGTGAGGCCGAGGATCTCGGCCGGCCTCGCCCTCTTCTCCGCGATCAGCCAGGCGATGCGGCGGGTGATGACGGTCGTCTTCCCGGTCCCCACGCCGGCGATCACGAGGAGGGGACCCTCCCCGTAGGTGACCGCCTCGCGCTGTGCCTCGTTCAGATCGGCTAAAAGGTGCTCGCTCATCGGCTCTCACGGAGAGTATAGGAGGCGCCGCACGGAGGGGCAATCCCGTTGTGATGCGGGCGCGGCGAGGATAGGATTGCCGCATGCTCGGGACGTGGATCAACGTGGGAGCCGTCCTCGTCGGCGCCTCGGCCGGGCTCCTCATCGGGAGGAGGATCCCGGAGGCGATCACGCGCTTCGTCACCGCCGGGATCGGCCTCGTGACCCTCGTGGTCGGGGCGAAGCTCGCGATCGGGACGGAGAACCCCGTCGTCCTTCTCCTCGCCCTCCTCATCGGCGGCGGGCTCGGGACGTGGCTTGCGATCGAGGATCGCCTCGGGCGTCTGGGAGAGGCGTGTGAGCGGCTCTTCCCGAATGCGGCGAAGGGGACGATCCCGCAGGGGTTCGTCGCGGCGACCCTCCTCTTCTGCGTGGGGCCGATGGCGATCCTCGGGTCGATCCGCGACGGCGTGTACGGAGACTGGCAGCTCCTCGGCCTCAAGGCGATCATGGACGGGATCTCCTCGGTCGGCCTCGTCGCCGGCCTGGGACTGGGGGTCTTCCTCTCCGCGGGGAGCGTCCTCGTCTACCAGGGCGGGATCAGCCTCGTCGCGCGACTTGCGATCGCGCCGGGAGCCGGCTCCGTCCTTGCGCCCTCTCCGGCCCTCACCGAGTTCAACGCCGTCGGAGGCGCGGTCCTCATTGCGCTTTCCTTGAAGCTCCTAGCGATCCGCGACCTGCGCGTGGGGAACCTCCTCCCGGCACTCGCCTTCGCGCCGCTCCTGGGCTGGGCGCTCGCGCGTCTCGGGTAGGAGCGGACCACGGTGAAGCTCGTCGACCGGATTCGCCCACTGCTTGAGCGCTACGACCGGAGGCTCTGGGTCCTCTTCGCCGTCCAACTTGTAGTCGCGCTTGGGTTTGGCGCGGCGATGCCTTTCGTCAGCCTCTATCTCTATCAGGAGCGCGGGGTCCCGATGACCCTCGTCGGGACGATGATGCTTTGTGCCGCCGTGGCGAGCGCCGTCGGAAGGATCCTCGGTGGCGAGCTCGCGGACCGAGTCGGGCGGAAGCCCCTGGTGGTCGGGGCGATGGTTCTGCAGACAGGGTTCTTCCTGGCGATGGCGTGGACCATCGCCCGGCACGCGCCGATTCTCGGGATCGCCTCGGCCTTCTTGGCCGTCCGCTTCGCCGGGTCGGCCACGGAGCCCGGGATCAGCGCCATGGTGGCGGACGTCGTCCCGCCCGAGCGGCGCATCGAGGCGTTCGGGCTCCTCCGAATCGGCGGGAACACCGGCTGGGCCATTGGGCCGGCCGTGGGGGGGTTCCTCCTCACGGTGTCGTACGACTCCCTCTTCCTGCTCACGGCGGCGGCGACGCTCGTCGGCGGCGTCCTCGTTCTCTTCCTGACCCGGGAGTCGCTCGGCGCCCGCGCGGAGGAGCCGTTCTCGCTCCTCCGGCTCCTCGACGCCGGCCGCGACCGGCGGTTCCTCGGCTTCACCGTGTGGAGCCTCTCTCTCTTCCTCCTCGTGGGGCAGTTCGCGACGACGTTCACCGTCTTCTCCACGGGCGCTCTCGGGGTGAGCGACGTCGCCCTGGGATTCCTCTTCGCACTGAACGGCCTCATCTGCGTCTTCCTCCAATGGCCCGCCTCCGCGGCGGCGAAGAGGTTGGGCATGCGCGCTTCGCTCGTCGTGTCGAGCCTCCTCTACGCCCTGGGCTACTTCTCCGTCGGCCTCGTCCCGACGGCCGGGTACCTCTACCTCTGCATGACGGTGCTCACCTTCGGGGAGATCCTCTTCTCCCCCACGGCGAACGCCATGGTGACGAACCTCGCCCCCTCGGGGAAGACCGGGAGGTATCTTGGCTTCTACGGGCTCGCGGAGGGGTTCGGGCGATCCGCGGGGCCGTTCTTCGGCGGGCTCCTCCTCGACCGGCTCTTGGGGCGACCGGTCGTCCTGTGGGGCGCGCTCGCCGGGTTCGGCGTCGTCGCGGCGGTCGGGTTCTTCTTCTTGACGAGGAAGGTCGAGGCGCGGCCGGCCGAGGAGGTCAGTCGACGGCGAAGATCCTCCCTGGCGGGACGAGGGTGACCTTGAAGTCGAGGCCCTCGTAGGAGCCGCTCGCGGCGGCGATCTCCTTGAGCTTTGCCTTGTAGCGGCTCGAGATGTGGAGGCACACGAGCTCCTTCTTCACCCCGGCGGTCCGCGCCACCTCGATCGCCTCGGCGAGGGTCGCGTGCTTGTACTCCTTGCGGTCGCGCTCGTCGAGGAAGGTCGTGTCATGGCAGAGGACCTCGGTCCCTTCCACGTAGGCCGGTCGGATCCCGACCGAGTCTCCGCCGTAGGAGAAGAGGCGTTGGTGGTAGGTCTCGGTGACCGCCTCCCTCCCCTTTGTGCGGACGATGCGCACGATCTCCGCCTGCGAAGCCCCGGAGAGCTCAGGCCGGAGGCGGTGGCGGACCTCGACGACGTTGTAGCCGAGGGACTCTTCGCTCTCCACGTGCACGGTCGGGAAGGTCTCGATGTAGCGGGGCATCTGGGAAGCGAGGAGGTCGACCCGGTCGCCCGGCTCGAGGGGGACCCACTCAAGGTCGTAGTTTAGGTAGCGGTTCGTCTTGGCGAGGAAGGCCATCATCTCCAAGATGAGGTAATTCCCCTTGGGGTAGTAGATCACGAGTTCCTTCTCCCGGTCGCCCATCGCGTTATTGCGGATGTTGACCAGGCCGACGAGGCCGGCGGTGTGGTCGGCGTGGCCGTGGGAGAGGAAGACACGCCGGATGGCGAACGCCTTGTTCCCGAGCACGGAGCTCGCCGCCTCACCGGCGTCGAACAGGATCCGGTCCGGGCTGTAGTAGACCCAGGTCGAGTAGAGGCCCTTGGAGTAGATGAGGAGCTTCATGGCCGGCCCCCGTTCGCGAGGAGGGAGGTCCCCTCAAGGTGTGACGGGATCGAGACCCCGAGGCTCTCGAAGACGGTCGGGGTCGCGTCGAGGATCGATCCGCCCTCCCGCAGCCTCCGTCCGCGCAGGAGGGCGAAGGCGTCGCCGTAGGTGTGCATCCCGCTTCGCAGCGACGCCGGGGCGAAGAGGGGGCCGGGCGAGAGGCGGGCCTTGAGCTCGTAGCCATCCTGGGGAAGGAGGACGAGATCGGGCGCGAGCGCCGCGCGCTTCCCGGAGTAGGCCTCCTCGCGCAGGAGGACTCGCTCGACGATCGGGTTTCCGTCTTCGTCTTTCAGGCCCGCGAGGACGGTCGCCGCCTCATCGCGCGCGGCGGCGTAGTCCGCCGGCGCGACCGGGCCACCCTTCTCGCGCCCTTCGAGGTTCACGTAGACGCGGCCGGGGAGGAGGCTGTAGGCGCGGGAGGAGGGGGCGATCCGGTGGAGGCCCTCCCCCTCCTGGTAGGCGAGGAGGTCGGCCGCGGCGAGGGCCGCGTTCAGGTCGACCTCCTTCTTCACTTGGCAGAAGCCGTGGTCGGAGAGGAGGAGGAAGTCGACCTCGGGGGGAAGGAGGGCGTCCACCTCGCCGACGAGGTCGTCGACCTCGTCGTAGAACTGCCAGAAGCGGGCGTGGAACTCGCTTGAGGGATCGAATCCGTCCGCAAAGAAGAAGTGATTGATCCGGTCGGTCATCATCACGTGGCACATGAAGAGGTCCCAGCGCTCGCGGACAAGGTCGAACAGGGCGCGGCGCCGCGCGTGGAAGGTGGCGAAGACCTCGTTTAGGTAGGCCTCCCGGTCGGTCGTCGCGAGGGAGGGGTCGGGGTCGATCCGGTAGTCGAGGCGCCGCAGGCGGGGGAGGAGCGACCGCGGCATGACCCCGCGCTCAAGGTCCGTGCACAGAAAGCAGGAGACGAGGAGCCCGTCCACCTCCTGCGGGGGATACGTGAGGGGGACGTTGATCGCGATCGTCCGCTTCCCGGCGGCGTTCAGCATCGTCCAAAGGCTTGGCGAAGAGAGGTCGCGGGAGCTCGGGATTCGCTCGGCCATCGTCTTGGGGTCGCGCTCGAGGAACCCGAAGATCCCGTGGTTTCCAGGGTTCACCCCCGTGGAGAAGGTCGCCCAGGCGACGGAGGAGACGGGCGGGAGGGCGGAGGAGATCGCGACCGCCTCCCCGAGGCGGCCGAGGTTTGCGAACCTTCCCGCGGCGATCCCCTCCTTGAGGAAGGAGTAGGGGACCCCGTCCAGGCTCAGGATGCAGAGTTGCTTCTTCTCTTTCCCGTGTCCTCTCATCGCCGAGGGATTATAGCCTTCGCTTCCGCGCGACGAAACCGCTCTTCGCGCGTTGTCGGAGACCCCTCCTTCCCCTAGAATCACGGCCGCACAAGGGAGAAGAGATGCTCGATATTCACAGGTTGCGTGAGGATCCGGCAGGAATCGGGGACCGCCTGCGGACGAGGGATCCCTCGATCGACCTCGAGGCGGTCCTCGAGCTTGACCGCCGCCGCCTCGCCCTCCTTCAGGAAGTGGAGAGGGTCAAGGCGGAGCGGAACCGCGGCTCGCAGGAGGTGGGGCGCCTCAAGAAGGAGAAGAAGGACGCCTCGAGCCTCATCACCTCCCTCTCTGCACTGGGAGAGAGGCTCCAAAGCCTGGACGGGGAGCTCAAGGAGATCTCAAGCCGGATCGAGGGTGAGCTCGCTCTCCTCCCCAACGTCCCTCACGTCTCCGTCCCTGTGGGCGGGAAGGAGGCGAAGGTCGTCCTCCGAAGCTACGGCGAGCCGCCCAGGCCGGGCTTCCCCGTTCTCCATCACCTTGAGATTGGGGAGAAGAAGGGGATCCTCGACTTCCCTCGCGCGGCGGCGATCGCCGGGGCCCGCTTCCCGATGTACCTTGGGATGGGCGCGCTCCTCGAGATGGCGCTCATCCAGTTCATGTTCTCCTACCACGTGCGAAACGGGTTCATCCCCGTCCTCCCGCCGTTCCTCGCTAACGCCGAGAGCTTCTTCGTCTCCTCGCAGCTTCCCAAGTTCTCAGACGACATCTACCACTGCGAGAAGGACGACCTCTACTTGAACCCGACTGCGGAGAGCCTCCTGGCGAACCTCCACCGCGGCGAGATCTTCGCCGCCGAGGACCTGCCGCTCCGCTACGTCGCGTACACTCCCTGCTTCCGGCGCGAAGCGGGGACCTACGGAGAGGAGGAGCGCGGCCTGATTCGGGTCCACCAGTTCAACAAGGTGGAGATGTTCGCCTTCACCAAGCAGGAGGATTCCTATCCCGAGCTCGATCGATTGGTCGCGAACGCCGAGGGGGTCCTCCAGGCGCTCGGGCTCCACTACCGGGTGGCCCTCCTCTCGTCGCAGGACCTCGCCCAGCAGTCGGCGAAGACGATCGACCTCGAGGTCTGGCTCCCCGGCCAGAACCGCTACTACGAGGTCTCCTCCTGCTCGAACTGCGAGGACTTCCAGGCGCGGCGCGGGAACACGCGTTACCGGCCGGCGCCGGGAGAGAAGCCGCTCTACGTCCACACCCTGAACGGGTCAGGCGTCGCTACCTCCCGGCTCATGGCGGCGATCCTCGAGAATAACCAGACAGAGGACGGCCGAGTCCGCGTCCCCGAGGTCCTCGAGGAAGCGGTGGGGGCGGAGTACCTATGACCGAGGTGATGGTCGAGGCCCGTGGCCTCGTCAAGGACTTCCCGACGCGCAAGGGGCCACTCCGCGCGGTCGACGGCGTTTCCTTCTCTTGCCCGAGGGGCGAGATCTTCGGTCTCTTGGGCCCGAACGGCGCGGGGAAGACGACGACCTTGCGCATGCTCGCCACGATCCTCGTCCCCACCGCGGGGGAGGCGGTGGTCGCCGGGTTCGACACGCGGCGCGAGCCGGAGCGGGTGCGGGAGCGGATCGGGTTCCTCGCGACGGAGACCGGCCTCTACGACCGGTTCACCGCCCGCGAGACCCTTCGGTTCTTCGGCCGGATCAACAAAATCCCGGAGGAGGAGATCGAGCGCCGCACGAGCGAGATCTTCGAGAGGCTCGAACTCGTGCGCCTCGCCGACCGGCGCGTGGGGACCTTCTCCACGGGGGAGCGCCAGAAGCTCTCGCTTGCGCGGAGCATCCTCCACGATCCGCCGGTCCTCATCCTGGATGAGCCGACCTTCGGCCTGGACGTGATGGCCGCCCGCGCGGTCGTCGACACCGTTCGCCTCTTTCGCGAAGAGGGGCGGACGATCCTCCTCTCTACCCACATCATGCAGCTTGCGGAGAAACTTGCCGACCGGATCGGGATCCTCTACCGGAGCCGGCTGCGCGCCCTGGGGACCGTGGCGGAGCTCAAGGCGCGGTTCGGGAAGGGCGACCTGGAGGAGGTTTTCTTCGCGGCGGTCGAGGGTGAGGCGGTCGTCTGACCCTTCCCTTTCTTGGGGTTCCGTGGTATTCTCAGTTTCCAAGCGGTGGGAATCGGGGGTTCAAGGAGGAGACGATGACGAGGAGGGTCATTCTATCCGCGGCGAGCGCCGGAGTGCTTCTGTTGGCGATCGGCCTTGCCGTTGGGTCGAGCGGTGAGGGGTTTCTCTTCTGGGGAATGCGGGAGCCGATCTTCATCTTCGGCGACTCGGGCTTCACGTACCAAAACGGGGTGATCGCCGGGAGCGGGACGGCGGAGGATCCCTACCTCATCGAGGGCTGGCGGATCGCCGCCGAGCGAGGGGACTACGGGATCCGGATCGATCACACGACGCGCCCCTTCCTCATCCGAAACTGCGTCGTGGAGCAGGCAGGCGACGCGGCGATCGAGCTGAACTCTGTTTCAAACGGTACGATCGAGGGGTGTTTCCTCCTGCGCAGCGAGACGGGGGTTCTTCTCATCAACTCGCGCGCGATCACGGTCTGTGCTAACGTGATCGCCGAGAACCGGTATGGCGTCGTCATGGCCGCGAACTCCCGCGATAACGGCGTCACGGGAAACAGCTTCCTCTCAAACGGCCTCGCCGGCCTCGACTCGGAGCGGCGGAACGCCTGGTACCGCGGGACGATCGGGAACTACTGGAGCGACTACGCGGGGAAGGACGCGGACGGAGATGGGATCGGGGACCGGCCGTATGCGCCCCTCGACGATCCCTACCCCCTCATCGCGCCGCCGATCGAGTGGGTCGACTTCCCGCCGTTCTTCCCTGGGGGCGCCGTGGCTCCCCAGGTCGTGGGCGGGATGGTCCTCGTCACGTCGCGGACCCCGATCGAACTCTCCGCGATCGACCCGGGGAGCGGCCTCGCCGCGATCTACTTCTCGATCGACGGAGGGGAGTGGAAGACCTACTTTGCTCCCTTTACCCTCACCGGGCCGGACGGGGTGCGCCGCGTCTCGTACTACGCCGTCGACCGGCTGGGGAACGCTGAGCCGATCCGGACCCTCTCCTTCCTCCTCGACAACGCGCCTCCCAAGACGACGATCGAGGTCGGTAACCCAACCTACAAGGACGCGGCCGGCCAGTGGGTGACGTCGAAGTCCCCGATCGCGCTCTCTGCGGAAGCGGGAACGGAGCCAACCGGGATAACGACCTACTTCCGGATCGATGGCGGCGAGTGGGTCCCCTACACCCGACCGTTCGCGCTCGCGGTGGCCGACGGTCCGCACAGCGTCTCCTACTACAGCCGCGACGGGCTGGGAAACGCCGAGCCGGTGAGGACGGTCACGCTCCTGAAGGACGACACCCCGCCCACGACGCGCGGGACAAGTGGCGGCCTCCCGGCCGCGCCCGCGGCGGGAACCGGTGACACGAAGCCGGCTACGGAGACGCCGGCAGTCCAAACCCCGCCCCTCCCGCCTCAGGGGCCGGCCACGGAGGTCCAGACACCGTCCCAGATGACGTACTAAGAAAGTCACAAGCCATGTGGCAGAACGTCTGGCTCCTCTTTGCGAAGGAGATCGTCGGCGCCGTGCGCGACCGGCGGACCCTCCTTTTGACGATCTTCTTTCCACTCGTCTTCTACCCGCTCCTCATCTCGATCCTGGGGCGATTCACCGCCGCGGAGCGGACGCGGATCGAGGAGATGGTACCGACCGTGGTCGTCGCCGACCTCGCGCAGGACGAGACGTTCCGCGATCACTTGGCGCGGACGGAGCTCTTTCGTCCTTCGCTCGCGCGGGACCGCGGAGAGGGCCTCGCCGACCTCAAGGCGCGGGTCGGTCAGGTGATGATGACCGTAGAGAAGCAGGGAGGCGGACCGGGGCTCGGCCTGCGGGTGACGCTCGCCTACGACCAGACCGACCAGGCGGCGGCGGTCGCCGCCGGCCGCGTGCGCGACTTCTTGCAGGGGTACCTGAAGGACGTCCTGCGGGAGAAGCTCGACGCCCTGGGGCTCAACCTCGACCAGATCTCTCCGCCGCTCGTGGTTGAGGTGGAGGACGTCGCCTCGGGAGAGTCGGTCGGCCGGATGCTCCTCTCCCGCCTCCTCCCCTACTTCATGGTCCTTGCGATCCTCACCGGCGCGATGGGGCTCGGCGCGGAGATCACGGCCGGGGAGAAGGAGCGCGGGACGATCGCCACCCTCCTCGTCAGCCAGCTCTCCCGCACGGAGATCGTCCTCGGGAAGTTCTTCACCATCCTTGCGGTCTCCCTCGTCTCCTCCGTCCTCTCTGCGGTCGGGCTACTCCTTGGGCTCCGTTTCTCCGGAGGAGGGCTTGCCCCGGCCGGGCTCGGCGCGAGCGGGGTGACCTTCTCCCTCGGGCCGGGGGCCCTGGGGTGGATGCTCGCCGTCCTCGTTCCCCTCGCCGTGATCCTGGCGGCCCTCGTCCTCATCGTGGGGAGCTTCGCCCGCAACCAGAAGGAAGCGACGACCTACCTCATGCCGGTGTACATGGTGATCGTGCTCGTCGGGATCGTCTCCATGACCGGTGGGATCACCTTCGCCGGGACGCGGTTCCTCGTCCCGGTGGCGAACGCCCTCTACCTCCTGCAGGAGATCATCCTCGGCGACTTCCCGATTGCGCACCTTGTCTACACCCTTCTCGCAAATGCCGCCTGCGGAGCGCTCTTGATCGCCGCCTCGATCGGCCTGTTCAAGCGCGAGGCGGTCCTCTTTCGTAGTTAAGCAGAATCCTTGAAGCAGGGAGGAGGCTTCTAGGCCCGCTCCCCTCGGCGGTGGCGGTCCATCGCCTCCTCGGTGCGGCGGCGCTCGTCCTCCTCGCGGAGCTTGCGCCGCTTGTCGTAGGCCTTGCGGCCCTTGGCGAGGCCAAGCTCGACCTTGGCGAGGCCCCGCTCGAAGTAGAGGCGCAAGGGGACGAGGGTCAAGCCCTGCTCCTTCACCTTGGTCCCCAGGCGCACGATCTCCTGACGGTGGAGGAGGAGCCGACGATCCCGATCGGGAGGGACGTTGTGGATCGAGCCCTGCTTGTAGGGCGCGATGTGCATCCCGCGCAGGGTCGCCTCTCCCTCGCGGATGACGGCGAACGCGTCCTGGAGCGCGCACTGGCCGGCGCGGAGGCTCTTCACCTCCGTGCCGGCGAGGACGAGTCCGGCCTCGTAGGTCTCGAGGATGTCGTACTCGTGTCG
>CAYHEK010000047.1:0-12130 GCA_964355545.1 uncultured Thermotogae bacterium
AGCGCCGGACGGTCGTCGGATCGAAGGAGGCGGCCTCGAGGAGGACGCGCGTCGTCCCCTCCCGGATCCCGCTCCGCTCCCCGCCCATCACCCCGGCGATCGCGAGGCCCCCTTCGAGGTCTGTAATCAGGAGGGCCTCCGGCGAGAGCCGGCGCTCGACCCCGTCCAGGGTGCAAAACGCCTCGCCGGACCGGGCGCGGCGGACGAGGACCCTCTCCTTGACGAGGTCGGCGTCGAACGGGTGGAGCGGATGGCCGAGCTCGAGCATGACGTAGTTCGTCGCGTCGACCACGTTCGAGAGGGGCCTCATCCCGGCCTTCCACAGCCGGTGTTGAAGGCGAAGGGGCGAGGGCCCGACCCGGACTTCGCTGAAGAGACGCGCCGCGTAGCGCCGGGTGTCGGCGGGATCCTCTAAGGCAACGGAGAAGGCCTCCTCCGTCGGCGGAAGGGACTCGCGAAAGTCGAGCGCAAGCGGCGCAAGATCTCCTCCAGTGAGGGCAGCGACCTCGCGGGCGATCCCGTAGAGGGCGAGGCAGTCGGGCCGGTTCGAGGTCACCTTCACATCCAGGACGAAGTCGTCGAACTCGAAGGACTCCGAGAGGTCCGCCCCCAGCGGAAGCGCAAGCCCCGGATCGAGGTTCCAGATTCCCGCGGAGCGCTCCTCGAGGCCGAGCTCCGCCCTGGAGCAGATCATCCCGGCCGAGGCGACCCCGCGGACCTTCCGCTCCTCGATCCGCATCCCGCCGGGGAGCTCCCCCCCGACGAGGGCGACCGGGACCGTCGCCCCGTCAACCACGTTCTGTGCCCCGCACACGACCTCAAGCTCGTCCGTCCCCAGGTCGAGTTGGCAGAGGGAGAGGTGGTCGGAGCGTGGGTGTGGCCGGTGCGAGAGGACCCGGCCGATCACGGCGCCGCGCAGGCTCCCCGTCGGCGCGATCCCCTCCACCTCGAGGCCGGCGAGGGTCAACCGCTCGGCGAGAGAGGCGACCGCTTCTTGATTCACCTCGATCTTCACGTACTCAGCGAGCCAGCGACAGGGTACCTTCATCCCTCACCTCGCGTGGTCTAAAGCGAGAACCTAAAGTAGATCATCCCCACGCCATCGCCCACGACCGGGACGGCGTAGCCAACAGCGGCCTCCCCTGCGAGGAGCCCGCCGATCGCCGAGAGGTCAAAGACGGCCTCCCCGCCCGCCTCCACCTTCGGGCCGGCGCGCGAGAGCTCGCCCGCCTCCGTCCACGTCGCCCCGCAGGCGACGAAGACCCGGCCGCGCGTCCGGTCGACCATCATCAGGTTTGCGAGGTTGAACGGCTCGTCGCCTCCGGCGGGGAACTCGAGGGCGAGACGGCCGTAGACCCGTTGCGTACCGGAGAAGTGTGCCGGGACCCATTGTCCCCCGATCACCGTCCCGAAGCTCACAAACTCTGAGAGGTCAAACCAAAGCGGACGAGGAAGGTCTCCCAACCCCACCCCCACGGCGACCGTTCCCTGGAGGTAGACGTGGGGAAAGAGCCGCGCCTCGTCGAACGCCGCGACCTCCACCCGGCCGGCGCCGGAGAGGGTAAAGTCAAGCCCGATCGCGGTCGAGCGGCTGTGCTGGACGGAGGGGTACGCCGTCACCCCAAGGTGAAGGTAGGCGAGGGGGCCCTCGTCGGTGATGAGGCGCGTGCCGGAGAGGGTGAGGGCGAAGGAGGGCTCCCAGTAGGTCCCCGGTGAGCCCGTCGGGGTTCGAGAGAATCCGGTGAACGTGTAGCCGAGCGTCCCGGCGAGGTCGTTCCCCGCAAGCTGCGCCGCAAGGAAGAGGTGGTGGCTCCGCCCCTGGAAGACGTCGGCGGAGAGGGACCCCTCTCCCACCGCAAGGCGCAGGCGATTCAAGTAGGTGATCGTCGCCCCGCGGGAGAGGGGATCCGGCCGCACGACGTAGGCGTCGAGGGGGTAGGCGTTTGTTCCTGTCACCGCCACGAACTTGACCGGCGAGTTGTTGTTCAGGCGCTCCCGGTCGGGAAGGAGGTGGTCGGGGTCGATCGTCGCCCGCACGACCTCTTCCGGTGTGGAGAAGGTGACCGCGCCCTCCTCCGACACTCCGTCCCAGGCCGCCCGCTCCGTCTTCCCGGAGGCGAGGGTCGCCTCGACATCGACCGGCTGGGCCGCCCCGCCGTCACGCCTCACGCGGACGACCGTGCGCCAGCCCGAACGGGTGCGCTCCCTCGACTCGATCTCGATCGAGTAGTCGACCGACCCCGGCCCGAGGAGCCAGACCGAGAACACCTCCTCCAAGGATCGGCCGGAGGCCTCCTCGAGGACCGCGCGCAAGGCCTCGACGTCGATCGTCCCGTAGCGGAAGCGCTCCGCCGCCTCGCGCAACCCCTTCTCGAACGCCTCGCGCCCCGTCGCCGCGGCGATCGCCCGCGCCACGAGGTACCCCTTGTCGTACAGCCTCACCGCGCTTTCGTTCTCGTACTCAACCTCGGCCATGGGCTTCACGATCGCCTCGTCGAACCCGCGCGCGGCCACGTCGAGGTAGGGGAGCTCCACCCCGTGCTCGCGCAGGTTGTAGAAACCAAACTGCGAGCGCACGAGGTTCTCGAGGACCCCTTTCTTGGTGCGTTCGAAGGCGTTCGGCCCGAACTCCCCGTAGCGGGCCTCGAAGTAGCCGAGGGCGAGGTACTGGGAGAGCCCCTCGGAGAGCCAGTTTTGGGCGTCGAGGTCGGCCCCGACCCCGATCCCCCACCACTGGTGCGCGATCTCGTGGGCGAGGGTGAACTCGCAGAACCGGTCGAGGATCCCAGGGACGGTCGCGTTGCGATGCGTGAAGTAGAGGGTGGACAGCCACACGATCCCGTCCGCGGCCATGGAGAGGCCGTCTCGGTTGGGGGACTCGACGATCAAAAGCCGCGCTCGCGGGTAGCGCCCGAACCGCTTCTCGTAGTCGGCGAGGATGTCGCGCGCGTAAGTCGAGAAGAGGCGAGCCTCCTCGTCGTGGCCGGGGAGGGCAAAGACCTCGACCGGAGGGGAGAGCTCGGGAAGGGCGAAGCGCTCGTAGGAGGGGCCGGCGGCGAGGGCGATGGAACGCGTCGGGGCGTCGTTCGTGATCTCGTAGGTCTTCGTCCCGGGGGTGCCGTCCCCGCCGGCCTCCAGGGCGACCTCCTCCACGTGATCGGCCCCGCAGGCGAGGACGTAGTCCCCGGGGAGGGTGATCCTCCCCCGGTAGTCGTAGGAGGGGATCTCGAGGGGGACGCTCCCCCCAGAGCGGAGCCGGACCGTTCCCTCCTCCTCGACCCACTCCCCCTGGCGGGAAAGGAGGAGCGGGTACCAGCCGAATCGCCAGGTCACGATCCCCCGGTCGACTTCCTGATCTCCGGTCACGAGGCGCGGGATCTCGGTGACAAACGAGATCCGCAGAGGGATGGCTCCCTTGCTCGGGGGGAGGTCGACCGCGAGGACCGTCTCCGCGAGGGAGTAGGTCTGGAAGGCGGGAGGAAGGGAGAGGAGGCGGAAGGAGAGGGCGACCGTGCCGCTTGTCTGCACGGCCTCCACCGCCTCGATCGTCGTGGAGCACGGCTCGAAGCCGGCCGCGTAGCGCTCATCGATCGCCCGGTCGGAGAGGAAGGGGTTCTTCTCCCGATCCAGGTTCGCGAGGACGAGGAAGTAGACAGTGTCGTACTGCGGGTCGACCTCGACCTCCTCCACCCCGTACAGGAGCCGCGCCCCCGGGTCGAGGGTCGCCTCGATCGACGCGCTCGCCGCCGCGACCGCGCTCGTGCAAAGAACGACGCTCGCACAAAGAACAAAGATCAAACTACTAAGCACCAACGTTCCCTGTCTCATTCCTCTCCTTCCCTTGCGCCGCGAGCGCGAGGGGATCGCCAACCTCATCGAAAAGACCGTCCCTTCGCAAGAACGATGGGACCCCCTCTCAGAAACCCGACGCACTCGGCGCCAAACGGGATTATAGCGAGACGCCTCCTCGCATCGCAAAAGGCGCACGCGCGTTGCTCAACGGATCGGGTCCGAGATAGAATCCCTGACGACGTAAGGAGGTCGGGGGATGGAGATCGAGGAACTCGAGCGCCTCATTCGCCTCTTGAAGGGTGAGAACCTGACCGAGATCACGGTGTGGGAGGGCGAGAAGGGGATCACACTCCGCCAGGATGCGCTCCGGCAAGGCGGAGAAGGGGCTCCCAAAGCGGCGTCGGAGCGTGCCCCTGAGGATGCGGCGAGCTTCCTCGTCACCGCCCCGCTCGTGGGGACGTTCCACCGCCGGCCCTCCCCCGAGGAGGCGCCGTTCGTCGACGAGGGAAGAGAGATCAAGCCGGGCGAGACCCTGTGCATCATCGAGGCGATGAAGGTCATGAACGAGATCCAGGCGGAGAGGGCCGGTCGCCTCGAGCGGATCCTCGTCGAGGACGGAGCGGCTGTCGAGTACGGCCAGGCCCTCTTCCGCTTCTTGAAGCCGTGACCTTCCAACGGGTCCTCGTTGCCAACCGCGGGGAGATCGCCCTGCGCGTGATCGAGGCCTGCCGAGAGCTGTCCTTGGAGTCGGTCGCCGTCTTCTCCCAAGCCGACGCCGGGATGCCCTACCTCCGCCTCGCCTCTCAGTCCGTCTGCATCGGCCCCCCCGACCCGGCGCGGAGCTACCTCCACATCCCGGCCCTGTTGAGCGCCGCCCTTGTCACCGGCTGCCAGGCCGTCCACCCCGGCTACGGGTTCCTCGCCGAGAACCCGCACTTCGTCGAGGTGTGCGAGGAGCACGGCCTCGTCTTCATCGGTCCCAGCCGCCGCGCCATGGAGCTTGCCGGGAACAAGGTCGCGGCGCGGGAGGCGGTCGCCGCGGCCGGGGTCCCCGTCCTCCGCGGAGAGAGCGTCCCAGAAGCGGACGGCGACCTCGCCGTGGCTGCGGAGAGGGTCGGCTACCCCCTCCTCGTCAAGGCCGTCTTCGGCGGCGGCGGACGGGGGATGCGCCGCGTCAGTGACCCTCAAGGGTTGAGGCCGGCCGTCCTCGCCGCCCGCGCGGAGGCGGAGGCCGCCTTCGGCGACGGACGCCTCTACCTCGAACGGGCCCTGGAGAACCCGCGCCACATCGAGGTGCAGATCCTGGGGGACATGGAGGGGAACGTGATCCACTTAGGCGAGCGGGACTGCTCGGTCCAGCGCCGCCACCAGAAGCTCGTCGAGGAGGCGCCCGCCCCGCGCCTCGACCCGACTGTGCGCGGCCAGATCCGCAGGGCCGCCCTCGCCGCGGCGCGGGCGATCGGCTACGAGAACGCCGGGACGGCCGAGTTCCTCACAGACGAGAAGGGAGATTTCTACTTCATGGAGATGAACGCCCGCATCCAGGTCGAGCACCCCGTGACGGAGATGATCTGTGGCCTAAACCTCGTCAAGGAGCAGATCCGTCTCGCATCCGGAGCGAAGCTTCCCCCGTTCGACGCCGAGACCTCCCTGCGCGGCCACGCGATCGAGTGCCGGATCAACGCCGAGGACCCCGGCCGCGGGTTCCTCCCCTCCTGTGGCCGGGTGCGGATCGAGGAGCTCCCGAGCGGACACGGGATCCGCCTCGACACCCACCTCTACGACGGGATGGAGGTCACCCCGCACTACGACTCCCTCCTCGCCAAGGTCATCGCCTGGGGAGAGGACCGCGAGGAGGCGCGGATCCGGATGTACACCGCCCTCGAGCGTTTCCGCATCCACGGGGTGGCGACGACCCGCCTCCTCGCCCAAGAGGTCATCTCCCACCCTGCCTTCCGCGAGGAGCGCGTGGGGACGGACTTCCTCGAGGAGCTCCTCTCCGGTTGACGCGGGCGGTGGAGCCCCGTACCCTGTGGGGCGGTCCCCAAACCCACCGTTCGTGCGAGGTCCACGATGTTCGACTCACTCACCGAGCGCCTGAACGCGATCTTCGCCCGCCTGCGCGGGAAGGGCCGCCTCACGGAGGAGGAGGTGAAGGCCGGCCTGCGCGAGATCCGCCTCGTCCTCCTCGAGGCGGACGTCCACTTCAAGGTCGCAAAGGAACTCATCGAGCGGATCGAGAAACGAGCGGTGGGGACGGAGGTCCTGGAGAGCCTGACCCCCGGCCAGCAGGTGGTGAAGATCGTGCGCGACGAGCTTGTCCGTCTCCTCGGAGAGGAGCGCGCGCCCCTCTCGCTCGTCCGACGGCCGGCGGTCGTCCTCCTCGCGGGCCTCCAGGGGTCGGGGAAGACGACGACCGCGGCGAAGCTCGGCCTTGTGCTGAAGAAGGAAGGGCGCAAGCCGGTCCTCGTGGCGACGGACGTCTACCGACCGGCGGCGGTCGAGCAGCTCGAGAAGCTGGGGAGGGACCTCGAGATCCCCGTCGTCTCCCCCGCGGGCCGCACCCCCGTCGAGGTCGCACGAGGCGCGGTCGACTGGGCGCGCGACAACCTGCGCGACGTCGTCATTATCGACACCGCCGGCCGCCTTCAGATCGACGAAGCGATGATGCGCGAGCTCGAGGAGATGAAGGACGCTACCGCACCGGAGGAGATCCTCCTCGTCGCCGACGCCATGACCGGCCAGGAGGCGGTGGCGATCGCTCAGGCGTTCGACCAGAGGCTCGCTCTTTCCGGGATCATCCTCACCAAGCTCGACGGCGACGCGCGCGGCGGAGCGGCCCTCTCCATCCGCCACGTCACCGGCCGGCCGATCAAGTTCGTGGGGATGGGCGAGAAGGTGACGGAACTCGAGCCCTTCCATCCCTCGCGGATGGCGGACCGGATCCTGGGGATGGGCGACGTCCTCTCCTTGATCGAGGAGGCCGAGGAGCGCCTTGACCGCAAGAAGGCCGAGGAACTCGCCGAGCGGATCAAGAAGGACCGCTTCACCCTCGAGGACTTCCTCGACCAGCTCCTCGAGATGCGCAAGCTCGGCCCCCTCGCTCAAGTCCTCGAAAAGCTCCCCGGCGGGGCGAGGCTCAAGGCGAATTCACCGATCGACGAGAAGGAGATCGACCGCACCGTCGCCATCCTGCGCGCGATGACCCTGGAAGAACGGCAAAACCCGTCTATAATCGGAGGGAGCCGAAAGAAGCGGATCGCCCGCGGGAGCGGGGCCCGGGTGCGGGACGTGAACCAGACCCTCCAAAGCTTCGAAGAGGCAAAGAAAGCCTTGAAGTACGTCGGAACGAAGCATTGGAAGGGGCACCTCCCGCCGAATCTCTTTTCAAGCGCAGGGAAAGGCTAGAGAGGCGTCACCTTGAAGCCGCGCGAGCTCTAGACGCGTGGCGCCGGCGGTGCGCCACGAGGCACGGAGTGCAAGAAAAAGGAGAGAAAGAATGGCAGCGAAGATCCGATTGAAGAAGACAGGCAGGAAGGGGCAGGCCAGCTATCGGTTGGTCGTCCTCGACGGTCACAAGCCGCGCGACGCCAAGGTCGTCGCTGACCTCGGGTACTACGACCCGAAGACCGACCCGGCGACCTTCCAGGTCGATAGTGCCGCCGCCCTCAAGTGGCTCAAAGACGGGGCGAAGGCGACCCAGGCCGCCCGCGCCATCCTCTCCAAGGCCGGGGTGATGGCCGCGTGGGGCATCGCCCAACGAGAGAAGACGAAGGAGGCCTAGTGCTCTACCGGCTGTGCCTCTTCTTGGTTCGCTCCCTTGTCGATAACCCGGACACTGTGCGGATCGACCGGATCGAGACCGAACGGGTGGACCTCTTCTTCCTCCACGTGGGGAAGGAGGACCGCGGGAGGCTCCTCGGCAAGGCAGGCCGGACCGTGAGCGCCCTGCGCACGCTCCTCGAGGGAGTCGCCACCGGCCTCGACCGCGAGGTCGTGGTCGAGATCCTCGACTAAAGGGCCGATGCGCTTCGACATCCTCACGATCTTCCCGGAGAGCCTCCAGGGGTTCTTCTCGACAGGCGTCCTGGGACAGGCCAAGGAGAGGGGCCTCCTCGAGATCTATCTCCACGACCTGCGCGACTTCACCGACGACCCGCACCGCACGGTCGACGACCGCCCCTACGGCGGCGGGGCGGGGATGGTGATGAGGGTCGAGCCGTTCGTGCGGGCGATCGAGGCCGTGAAGGCAAAGGTCGAGGAAGGCACGCGCGTCGTCCTCCTCTCCTCGCAGGGGCGCCTCTTCCGCCAGGAGGACGCCCTCCGTTGGGCCGGGCTCCCCGGCCTTCTCCTCCTCTGCGGCCGCTACGAGGGGATCGACGAGCGGGTCACCTCCTTCGTGGACGAGGAGGTCTCGATCGGCGACTACGTCCTCACGGGAGGGGAGGTCGCCGCCGCCGCGATCGTCGAGGCGACGGCGCGCATGTGCCCGGGCGTCGTGGGGAAGTTCGAGTCGGTCGCAACGGACTCCTTCTTCTGCAAGGAGCGTCTCGGCCCGCCGCAGTACACGCGGCCCCCGGTCTTCCGCGACCTTTCCGTCCCCGAGGTCCTCCTCTCGGGGGATCACGCAAAGATCGCCTCCTTCCGCGAGGCGCGCGCCTGGGAGAAGACGGCGCGGAACCGGCCCGACCTCCTCGGGCTCCGTCTTGACAGGGAAAACCCCGATGGGTAACCTGTACATCGGCCTGCTCCACTTTCCCATGCGTAACCGCTCGGGGGAGATCGTCGCGACCGCGATGACCTCGATGGACGTGCACGACATCGCGCGCACAGGCCGCACCTACGGGGTGGCGCGCTACTTCGTGATCACGCCGCTTGCTACCCAGCAGGAGATCGCCTGGCGGATCCGCGGCTTCTGGACCGAGGGGGAGCGGGCGGCGGAGAAGAGCCGGCGGGGGGAGGCCCTAGAGATCGTCTGGGTCGCCTCTGACCTCGAGGAGACGATCGCCTGGATCAAGGAGGCGGAAGGGGAGGCGCCGTTCCTTGTCGCGACCTCGGCGCGGCGCCAGGGGACGCACGAGGTTTCCTACGCCGAGGTAACTCAGATGCTGTACAAGGGGCGCCGGCCGGTGTACATCTTATTCGGGACGGGGTGGGGAATGACCGAGGAACTGATCGAGACCTGCGACGTCATCCTGCCGCCGATCATGGGTGAAAGCGACTTCAACCACCTCTCGGTCCGCGCGGCCGTGGCGATCGTGCTTGACCGCGTGGCAGGGAGAAGTTAGGAGGCAAGATGGACGACATTCTGCGCTCGGTGGAGAAAGACTACCTGCGGGAGGGGAAGGAGGAGTTCTCGCCCGGAGACCTCGTGAAGGTGCACGAGCGGATCTCCGAGGGGGCGAAGGAAAGGATCCAGGTCTTCGAGGGGATCGTCCTCAAGGAGAGCGGGTCCGGGACGAGCAAGATGGTGACCGTGCGCAAGATCTCCTCCGGGATCGGGGTCGAGAAGACCTTCCCCCTCCACTCGCCCAAGATCGAGAAGATCGAGCTCGCGAAGAAGGCGGCCGTGCGCCAGGCGCGCCCCTACTTCCTGCGTCGCCTGCGCCGGACAAGCTAAATGAGAGAAAGAAGAAAGAGGAGGGAGAAGAAGCCCGCCCTCGTTCTCCGCATCGCTCATCATTACGGGTGGTACCCCGGCCGCTTCGCGAGCGAGGTCCTCGAGTGGGCGGAGGTCCTCGTCGTCGCCGGCGCCCTCGCCTTCCTCGTCATCACCTTCGTCACCGTGCGCATGCACGTCCCCACCGACTCGATGCACCCCACGATCAACGGAGACCCAAACCCCTTCAAGGCGGACAGCTTCTTCGTCGACAAGATCTCCTACTACTTTCGTTTTCCCCGTCCGGGCGACATCGTCGTCTTCTGGCACACCGAGGCGGTCTTCGTGAAGCAAGTGAAGGAGGGGTCCCCCGCGGCGCGGGCGAGGGTCCGATCGGGAGACCGGATCGTCTCCGTGAACCGCGAGCCCGTCTTCTCCGCCGCCGGGGCGGACGAGGCGGTCGCCTCCCTCGCCGATGGGACCGCGCTCTACCTCGGCACGGCCTCGGCCGGCACGATCGACCTGGGGACCAAATCGCCGGGGACGAACTCTCTCGCCGACCTTGGGATCTCCCTGCGCGAACAGCGCGCTCGCTACGTGAAGCGTCTGATCGCGGTCGGCGGGCAGACTGTGCAGGTCAAGGACGGGAGCGTCTACGTGAACGGGGAGAGGCTCAAGGGAGAGCGCTTCGAGCGTTCCTACACGGCGAACGACCCCCGCATGCTCTACGGGGTGAGCCCGACCGGCCCCACCCTCGTCCCACGAGGGAAGTGGTTTGTCCTCGGCGACAACTCCCAAGACTCCTGGGACTCCCGCTTCTGGGGGTTCGTGGACAAGAGGGACTTCATCGGCGAGCCCTACCTCCGCGTCTGGCCGCTCGGCCGCTTCGGCCCGATGAACGGCTACTTCCACCTCTAGAGGTGGCGCCGATCGCGCCGCGGCGAGGCGAGAAAGACGAGGCGCGGCTCCTTGCCCTCGCCGCGTTCGACGAGGAGGCCCGGCGCGAGCCCCTCGATCCGTGCCTTCCCTTCACACGCGAGCGGAACCCTGAGCGCCTCCCATCGATCGCCGGGTGCGACGAGGTCGGCCGCGGCGCCCTCGCCGGCCCGGCCGTCGTCGCCTGCGTGCGACTCGGCGTAGAACCCCTCGTCCTCCCCGCGCCGATCCGACCGCACCCTCTCCTTTTCCCTCTCCTCGGCGTCGATGACTCGAAGTGTCTCTCCCCGAGGAAGCGGGAAGCGCTCTCGGAGCGGATCGCGACCCTCGCCCGCTCTGGGATCGGCCTCGCGACAGTAGAGGAGATCGATCGCCTCGGGATCGTCCCCGCCCTCTCCCTCGCCGCCCGCCGCGCCTACCACGCCCTGGGAGAGAGGGTGGACCTCCTCCTCCTTGACCGCGGCCTCACCCTGGGAAAGGGAAAAGACGCGTGCGACCTTCCTCCCGAGCGCTCCTTCACCCGCGGGGACGCCTCCTCCCTCCACATCGCCTGCGCCTCCATCCTCGCCAAGGTATCCCGTGACCGAGCGATGGGCCTCCTTGACGCGCGGTTCCCAGGCTACTCCTTCGCAAAGAACAAGGGGTACGGGACCCCTTCCCATCTCGACGCCCTCGCGCACCTCGGCCCCTCTCCCATCCACCGCGCGACCTTCCGCATCGCCGAGCGCGCAAGAGAAGGGACCCTTATTGACTCGGGATAGCGGAAGGACTATACTGCTTCCAACTTCCAAGAAGAGGGGGTTTTCAAGGTGAGAAGGAGTCTACGCGTCATCGTGTCGGTCGCGATCCTCTGCCTCGCCGCGGGCGGGATCGCCTTGGCGCAGACCGGGAACGGAACGGTGAGTCCCACGACGAGCGGCGGCCTGTTCACGGACGTTCCCAAGGACCACTGGGCCTACCAGGACCTCGTCTACCTCGCCGAGCGCGGGATCATCACCGGGCTTCCCGGAGGACAGTACAAGGGCTCCGAGCCGCTCGACCGCTACTCCGCCGCCGCCCTCATCGCGCGCGCGATCAAGTACATGCAGAATAACCCCGAGTCGGTCACCCCGCAGGACCTCGACGTCCTCAAGGACCTGATCTTCAAGGTCTCCGACAACCTCACCGCTCTCCAGGCGCAGGTCGGCGCGGGGAAGGGCTCGACCCTGGACACGCGCGTGGCGCAGAACGAGCAGGACATCGCCCAACTGCGCGCGCAGCTTGACCAGTCCGATCCCGTGAAGCTCGCAACCCGCGTCAACGCGAACTTCATCCTCTCTCTGACCGCGCTTCTCGTCGCGATCATCGCCGTCGCCCTCGCGACCCTGGGGTTGTAGCATGTGACATCGATCACTTGACTTTGTCCCTCTTGCGCCCTATGATTGAGACAAGATCTAGTGGAGAGGCGAGTCTCAAGTCTAAGGGAGGTGGTCGCTCGACGATAACGTCTCTGTGAAAGAGCACACTTCTTGTCAAGAGCTCAAGTTAGGAAAGACCCGTAAGGAGGTAAAAAGCAATGAAGAGGGTTCTCGTACTCGCTCTTCTTTGTGCGTTTGGACTCGGGGTGGCAGCGTTTGCTGGCCCACTCTCGGGGATGTGGGACTCGGACATTACCTTCGCGATAACGTCCGGCGGGGCGATGACTGTCAGCAGCTTCTCAACTAGGATGGATGTCGACTACTCGGTCGGTGGTTGGGTCTTCGGGACCACTGCCCTGATGTCTCTTGGGGGGCTGACCAACCTCTACTTCGACGTGAGTGGGAC
>CAYHEK010000048.1:0-11672 GCA_964355545.1 uncultured Thermotogae bacterium
TACGCCTGGAGGGACTTGAACCCCCAACCACCGGTTCCGAAGACCGGTGCTCTATCCAGTTGAGCTACAGGCGCATTTTCGTAGAGGGTGGGAGGAGCGACGGGGCTCGAACCCGCAACCCCTGGGACCACAACCCAGTGCGCTAGCCAGTTGCGCCACGCTCCCCATGCTCGTACGCCCGGGAGGATTCGAACCTCCGGCCGACGGCTTAGAAGGCCGCTGCTCTGTCCACTGAGCTACGGGCGCAGCCTTTTCAAGAGCGGAAGACGGGAATCGAACCCGCACCGCTGGCTTGGAGGGCCAGGGCTCTACCGTTGAGCTACTTCCGCACGGCTTGTCGGAGAGGCCGGATTCGAACCGGCGACCTCAGCGTCCCGAACGCTGCGCGCTAACCAGCTGCGCTACTCTCCGAGCCTTCTATCAGCGTCCCAGCGTGACGAACCGCGTCGTCCCGTTCCGCAGGATGGTGAACATCGGGTTCGCATCGTCCGCCATCCCAGCGACCATGGCGTTCCAATCCTCGGCCGAGGCGACCGGTCGAAGGTCGACCTCGAGGATCACGTCGTTTGGCTCTAGTCCAGCCCAATAGGCCCGACTTCCAGCCGCCACGTCCATTATGACAACACCCTGCGTCGATTGCAATCCCAACTGCTTGGCGATATTGGGGGTGACCGGCCCCACGGTGAGGCCAAACTTCTGGGTCGCCGCGGGCGCAGTCTCCTTCTCGCTTGAGTAGAGCGCCTCTTCGCTCGGCCGCTCGCCGAGGGTCACCGGGAGGCGAAGGGTCTCCTTACTGCGCACGATCTCGAGGTCAACGACCGTCCCAACCGGTAGGAGGGAGACCTTGTGAATCAGGGCGTCGGTCGAGCCGACCGCCTCTCCGTCCACCTTCGTGATCACGTCCCCCGAGTGGACCCCCGCCTGCTCCGCGGGAGAGGAGGCGACGACATCGGAGACGAGGACCCCCGTCCCGGCCTTCACTCCGAACTTCTCCTCCATGGGTGGGGTGATGTCTTGGATGTAGACGCCGAGCCAGCCGCGCGTCACCTTGCCGGTCGTCACGAGCTGGTTGAGGATGTCCTTCACGCCGTCGATGGCGACGGCGAAGTTGATCCCCTCGATCGTGACGCCGTTTGACTCCCGCGCGATGGCGACGTTGATCCCGACCACCTCTCCCTTCGCGTTCACGAGCGGGCCACCGCTATTCCCTGGGTTGATCGCGGCGTCGGTCTGGATCAGGTTCTCGTACTGACCGACGCCCGTCGGCTTCTCGATGTCGCGGTTTGTGGCGCTGATGATCCCCATGGTGACGGTGTAGGAAAGGCCGAGAGGGTTCCCGATCGCGATCGCCCAGTCGCCGATCTCGAGCGCGGAGGAGGCTCCGAGTGGCGCGGTCGAGAGGCCCTTCGTCTCTCCCTTGAGGCGGAGGATCGCGACGTCGAGCTGGGAGTCGCTCCCCACCACCTCGGCGTCCCACGTGGAGCCGTCGACGCTCGTCACGCGGATCGTCTTCGCCTGGTCGATGACATGCGCGTTCGTGAGGACGAGCTTCTCGCCCGCATAATCGATCACGACACCGGAGCCGAGTGCGCGGCGCTCCTGCTGCTGCGGGACGCTCGGCTCGCCGAAGAAGCGGCGGAAGAAGGGGTCGTTGAAGAAGTCGCTGAACGGGTTCGTGACATCGACGACTCCCGTGACGTCGATCCGCACGACAGCCGGCCCGACGCGGGCGATCGCCTGCTTGACCGCCGCCTGGCCGGAGTCGGTGATCGCCTGTTGGACTGAACTCTCCTGGGCCAGGACGACCCTCGACCCGAAGGGGTTCCCTCCTTCGCGAGTGCTCACCCACGCGAGGGAGAGGCCGGCCAAGACGAGGAATACGACGAGTGCTCCTAGAATCCAAGTCTTTTGTCTCATGGGTTCCTCCTTATCTAGTGTACCTGCTTTTTTGCCGGTACGATTATAGGCCGGGGATGTGAAGATTCAATGAAGAAAATCCAGAGTGGAAGTGAATTTGCGAGCTTTGGCGCGTCAAACGTGAAGGCGGTCGCCCTCCTCTCCGGAGGTCTCGATAGCACGCTCGCCGCCCGTCTCGTGAAGGGGTGGGGGATCGACGTGATCGGCCTGCACATCTCCATCCTGTTCGATACAAGCGCGAACCGTTCCCGCGGCCTGGCCGCGGCCGCGGAGAGGGCCGGGATCCCCCTCCGCACGCTCGACCTCTCCGAGGAGCACCTCGAGGTCGTTCGCCACCCGCGCCACGGCCGCGGGGCGGGGATGAACCCGTGCCTGGACTGTCGGATCTTCATGCTCCAGGCGGCGAGGCGGGTGATGGAGGAGGAGGAAGCGCAGTTCGTCGTCACGGGGGAGGTCGTGGGGCAGCGGCCGATGTCCCAGCACCGGCGCTCCCTCGCCCTCGCGGCCGAGGAGAGCGGGCTCGGGGAGCGGCTCCTCCGCCCCCTCTCCGCGGCGCTCCTCCCAGAGACCCTGCCGGTGACGGAGGGGTGGGTCCCGCGAGAGGGGGTTCTCGGCATCCACGGGAGGGGGCGCGAGGCGCAGGTCGAGCTCGCGCGGCGGCTCGGGATCGACGCGTACCCTCAGCCGGCGGGCGGCTGCCTCCTGACAGAGAAGGTCTACGCCGCGCGCCTGCGCGACGCCTTCGCGCACGTCGACCGGGACGCGATGGGAAAGGAGGAGTTCCTCCTTCTGCGCTGGGGCCGCCACTTCCGCCTCTCCGATCGGGCCAAGGTGATCGTCGGACGCGACGAGGCGGAGAACGCGATCCTCGACCGTTATTCCTCCGGCCGGATCCGAATCGAGCCCGCTGAGACGGTCGGGCCGGTCGCGCTCGTGGAGGGGGAACCGTCGCCGGAGGAGCTCCTCCTCGCCTCGTCCCTCGTCGCGCGCTACTGCGATCACGCAGGGGAGGGGCCGCTCGCGCTCGAGATCGTTTCGGAAGGAGAGAAAAGGACCGTTCGCGTCCCACCCCTCTCGTCCGGCGACGCCCGGATCCCCGTCTGGAGGATCGGAGACGGTTAGCGGATGAGGGCGAGGGCCTCCTCGCGGGAGGCTTGATTCGTCCGGAAGAGCCCGCGGATCGCCGAGGTGACGAGTTCGGTCCCGGGCTTCTTCACCCCGCGCAGGGTCATGCACAGGTGCGTCGCCCGGATCTTCACGAGGACCCCGTACGGGTCGAGCTTCCCCATCAGGGCGTCGGCGAGCTGCGAGGTGAGCCGCTCTTGGAGCTGGGGGCGGCCGGAGGCGATGTCCAGGGCCCGCACGAGCTCGCTTGCGCCGACGATCCGGTTCTCCTTTGGGATGTAGACGATGTCCGCCGTGCCGACGAACGGGAGGAAGTGGTGCTCGCAGATCGAGAAGAAGGGGATCCCCTTGGCGACGACCATCTGGTCGTACTCCTCCTCGAAGGCGACCTCGAGGGCCTCCGCGGGGGACCGATCGATCTGGGAGAAGAACTCGGCGACCGTCTCCGCGACCCGGCGCGGGGTGTTCGCGACGACCTCGGGGTTCAGGTGTTCGCGGCCGATCCCCTCCAGGATCTCGCGCACGCCGCGTTCAATCCTCTCTAGGTCCATGATCGGATGGTAGGGGAGATCCCGTAAAGGGTCAACCGACGGGGTGCAAGAGACGCCTTCTCGCCCTCCGGACGAGGGCGAGCGCCCCACAGAGGGCCGCACCCGCCGCGAGGCCGAGGACGATTCCGTTCCCCGTGCGCAGGAGGGAGAGGAGGAGCGGGGTGTGTGCGTGGGCGAAGGAGTTGAGGATGGAGGTCTGCCCGACGAGGCCGAAGAAGAGGAGGACACCGCGCCACAGGCTCATCGATTCATCTATTCCGAAGAGGAAGAGGAGCGGATGGCCGAGGAGGAACTCCTTGAACCGCGGTCGGGCGACGAGGAGGGCCTCGAGGAGCCCGCGCGCCCGCTCCTCAATGGTGGATACGAGGGGATCGGCGTTCCCGCTCCTCGCAAGGAGGAAGGCGACCGCGAGGAGGCTCACCAAGACAAGGCCCGCGCCGAGGAGGCGGCCCGAGGAGGAGAGGGACCGCTTGACCCCCTCCCATCCAAGGCTGTGTAGGTAGAGGAAGGTCCCGGTGAGGGGCGGGAGGAGGAGGGAGGCCTTCACCCCGCGGAACTCGGCGAGCTTCATGAGGAAGACGGGGTCGGCAAGGAGGGCGGCGAGGAGGACGCCCGCGGCGAGGGAGACAAGAGAGAAAAGGAGGAGGGTGCGTGCCCCAAAGCGCCATCCGGAATGGAGTCGGGGTAAGAGGAAAAGCGCGCCGGCGACGGGCGCAAGGAGGGAAATGAGGAAGGCGTCGAGCTGGCGGAGGGGGATTCCGCTTGAGCCCAAGGGGAGAAGGGCGTGGGAGAGGGCGAGGAAGCAGGCGAGGGCGGGTTGACGAAAGAAGAGGAGGGAGACGACCAAGAGAAGGGCGCTCACCCCCATGTGCAGGAGGACCTCGACCGGCCGTCCTTCCGGTCGCGGCGGGAGGGAGGGGCTGCCGAAGGAGTACCCCGCCTCGCGGAGGCGGGCCGTCACCTCGCGGCAGTAGGTCAGGGTCTTCTCTTGACTCTCTCCTGGGACTGGCGAAAGGAGGAGGACGCGGACCCCCCTCTCGCGCACCGCCCGCTCCCAGCGAGCGAGGACCTCCTCCCGACTGAGTGCGGAGAGGTCCTCGGGCGGGATCTCGTGCCCGCGCGCGATCCGCCGGTATCCCGCGTCCCACAGCGCCCGCTCGAGTCGAAGATCCGCGAACTCGGGGAGGACGAGGGTGCTCCCCGCCTCGAGGAGGCGGTGGAGGAGGGGATCGTCCGGCGCGAGCGCCGCTTCGACCCACACGAACGGGAAGGGGCCGCGGCCGGCGAGTTCGGCCGGACATGCCCGATCGACGAGGAGGGCGACCTCGAGGCCGAGGCCGCGGGCCTCGGCGAGGAAGGGGGCGTCGCCGTGGAGGAGGGACGAGGCGCGGACGGCAATCCCCGTGACCTGGAACCCGGCGAGCTCGCTTGCGGGGATCCCCGCGACATCCTCCCAGCGGACGAGGACCGCGACCGTGCGATTCGCCCTCTCCCAGGCGACGCGGTCGAGGTCGACCTTGATCGCGGTGGCGAGGGAGAGGGCGAGCACCGAGATCCCGAGGGCCCAGAGCGCCCTTCTCCACGGGGATCGTTCGAGGCTCCAGCGAGAGCTAGACATAGGTGCGCCCTCTTGCGCCGCGCAGGGCGGGGACGAGGAGCTCGCAGACAGCGAGGCCGGCCTGCGCGGCGACCCGGTCTGCTGGCAGGTTGGGCCCGAAGACCTCGGCCTCGTCTCCGATCGAAATCCCTTCGATCTCGCTCACGTCGACGAGGGTGTGGTCGAGACAGATCCGCCCGACGACCGGCGCGCGCCGGTCCCTCAGGAAGACTTCTCCGCCCTGGGCGAGGCGCGGGTTGAAGCCCGACGCGTACCCGATGGGGAGGACGGCGATGCGCTCACGGCGGGATGCGCGGTAGGCCCGGCCGTAGCCGACGAAGTCCCCCGGGGCGAGGTCCTTGAGCGCGATCACCGGCGCGGTGAGGGTCGCGACCGGCCTCACCTCCTCCGCCCACGGCCGCCTCACCTCGGGGTAGCCGTAGAAGAGGGTCGCGATCCGGACGAGGTTCAGGGGAGGGCGGGTCACCTCGTCCGTGTATTGGATCGCGGCCGCCGAGTTTGCGATGTGCCGGAGCGGCGGGAGGAGGCCGGCCCCCTCGAGCTCGGCGAGGAGGGAGGCGAAGCGCTCGATCTGGCCAAGGGTGTAGGCCTGATCTGACGGAGACTCGGAGTCGGCGACGGAGAGGTGGCTGAAGATCCCCTCCACCTCGAGGAAGGGGAGCTCTCGCGCTCGGACGAGGAGGTCGACTGTCCGCTCGGGGAGGACGCCGAACCGCCTCATCCCCGTGTCGACGTTCACGTGGATGGGCACCTTCCGTCTCTCGCGTTGGGCGGCCCGGCTGATCGCCTGCGCGGAGTCGAGGTCCGCGACCTGCGGGGTGAGGCGAAGCTCGAGGGCGAGAGGGACCTCAGAGGGGAGGATCGGGGCGAGGAGGAGGACGGGAAGAGAGACGCCGGCCTCGCGAACCCTCCGGCCCTCCTCGAGCGTGGCGACGCCGAGGGAGTGAAGGCCGATCTCCGCGGCGGCGCGGGAGACGGCCTCGATCCCGTGGCCGTAGGCGTCCGACTTGACGGGGAAGAGGACCTCGACGTCGGCCGGGAGGTGCGCTCGCACCTTCTCGACGTTCTCTCTGAAGACGGCAAGGTCGATCCTCGCCAGGGTATTCGACATCGGCCCCCTCCTCTCCTCCTTGGTGAATCGTGCGCGCAAGAGAATAGGGTCCTCGTTTCCCCCATTCAACTCTCGCACGGAGGGCGTGCGGCCGGCTTTTCCTTTCCCCAGGGTCAGCGCGGGGGAGCGCTGTGGACGACGAGGGAGCCGGTCGAGGGATTCCGCCCCACGACGACCTCCGCCCCGAACGCGGCGTGGACGTTCGCCGGGGTGAGGACCTCCTCCGGCCGGCCGGACGCGAGGAGGCGCCCTAGGGAGAGGAGGGCGACCTCGTCTGAGTACGCCGCGGCGAGGGTGAGGTCGTGAAGGGCCATGATGACGGAGAGGCCGCCCCGTGCGCCCTCGCGGACGAGGGCCATGAACTCCGCCTGGTGGCGGAGGTCGAGGTGAGTGGTTGGCTCGTCGAGGAGGAGGAGGCGCGGTTCCTGCGCCAGGGCCATCGCGAGGAAGGTGCGTTGCCTCTCCCCGCCAGAGATGGTGCGGATCGACTGGCGGGCGAGGGAGTCGACCCGCGTCTCGACCATCGCGCGACGAATCGCTTCTCGATCCGCCTTCGTCTCCTGACCCAGACGGCGCCGGTGCGGGAAGCGCCCCATGGCGACGATCTCCTCCACGGTGAAGTCGAACCCGACCTCCCGGTCCTGCTCCACGCACGCGACGCGACGGGCGATCTCGCGGCAGGCAAGACGAGCGATCGGCCGGCCGTCGAGGTAGACCGCGCCGGCTTGGGGGGTGAGGACGCCGGAGATCGTCTTGAGGAGGGTCGTCTTCCCCGATCCGTTCGGCCCGACAAGGCCGAGGACTTCGCCCTCGCGCACGGCGAGCGTGATCCCGGCGAGGACCGTCCTCTTTCCATAGGAGAACGAGAGGTTCTGGACGGTGATCTTCATTACATTCGCCCTCCCTTCGTCTTGAGGAGGTAGAGGAAGAAGGGCCCCCCGAGGAAGGCGGTGATCACCCCCACCGGGAGCTCCGCCGGAGAGAGGACGGTCCGCGCCGCGATGTCGGAGAGGATAAGGAAGGCACCTCCCGCGATCCCGCTCGCCGGGAGGAGGACGCGATGGTCGGGGCCGAGGACGAGCCGCAGGATGTGCGGGACGATCAGGCCGACGAAGCCGATCGTCCCGGCGAAGGCGACCGTCGCCGAGGTGAGGAGGGTCGCCGAGACGAGGAGGAGGCGCTTCGTCCTCTCCGGCGGGACCCCGAGGTGAAACGCTCCCTCCTCCCCAAGGGCGAGCGCGTTCAGGTCGCGCGCGAGGAGGAGGATCACGAGGCTCGAGACAGAGACGACCGGCAAAAGGATGTAGAGGGCGGTCCACCCTCCTCTCGTCAGTCCTCCCATCGTCCAGAAGATGATCTCGCTCATCCGCTCGCTCCCTGCGCTCTCGAAGATGAGGAAGCTCGTTACCGCGGAGAAGAGGGCCCCCACGGCGACCCCGGCGAGGAGGAGCGTGTAGGTCGAGGTCCTCCCCTCGCGCTCTTTGGAGAGGCGGTAGACGATCCACACGGCGAGGGCCCCGCCCGCGAAGGCTCCCAGGGGGAGGAGGAAGGCCTTTTGCGCGCCGGTCAGGATGACGAGCGCGGCCCCGGCTGAGGCGCCGCTCGCGATCCCAAGGAGATAGGGGCTCGCGAGCGGGTTGCGGAAGAGGCCCTGCATCGTCCCCCCGGAGAGGGCGAGGGCGTAGCCCGTCACGAGGCCGAGGAGGACGCGGGGGAGCCGGATCTCGCGCAGGATCACGGAGTGAGGGGACGTCTGGTCCTGGCCGAGGAGGAGAGGGACAAGGTTGCGAAAGGGTATGCGCACCGGCCCGATCCCCACCCCGGCCGCGAGGCTCACCACGATAAGGAGGAAGAGGAGGGCGAAGGTGACCCTCCGCGATCGCCTCCGGCTCGCGAGGGTCATCGCTCGGGATGGAGGGCCTCGGCCATCGCGAAGAGGGCCTCGGCGACCCGGATGGAGAGGACGTAGCTCGCCGGGACCCCGTACACCCGCCGGCCCTTCACCGCGGAGACACTCTGGAGGAGGGGATTCTCGAGGATATTCTCGATCTGGGAGGGGTCGGTGAAGATCGCCTCCGGGTTGCGGAGGACGAGCTCCTCCAGGCTCACCTCGGCGTATCCGGCGATGTCGGCGAAGGGGTTCTCCCCGCCCGCGCGGAGGAGGAGTTCCCCCTCGATCGCGCCGGTCCCCGCGGCGTACGGGGAGCCCTCGCGCGACGGGGCGTAGAGGAAGGCCGCCCGCACCGGTTGCTCACCGAGGACTCGACTCTCGATCGTCACGATCCGCTCGGCGAGCCGACCGACGAGTTCTTCGGCCTGGGTCGAGCGGCCGATCGCCGCGCCGACCGTGCGGACGGTGTAAAAGACGTCGGGAAGGCCGGCGATGAACGGCGTCGTGAGGACGGTGATCCCGGCCGCCTCGAGCGTCCGTCTCTCCCCTCCCCAGTCCGCCGCGCCGAGGACGAGGTCCGGGACGAGGGCGAGGATGAGCTCGACGTTCGGGGAGAGGCTAGGGCCGATCCGGGGGAGGTCCGCGACGCCCTCGGGGTTGTTCGGCGAGTCCGTGACCGCGACGAGCCGGTCGCGGGCGTCGAACGCAAGGAGGACCTCCGTGTAGAGCGGACTCCCGGCGACGACGATCCTCTGCGGGGGCGCCGCGATCGTGATCGTTTGGCCGCGGTCGTCGACGAGCGTCACGGGATAGGGCTCGGCGGCGGTGACTCCCACGGCTAGCGTGAGAGACAGGACAGAATAAAGGGCTACCAATTTCGACATGCGGGCTCCTTCGGCGTGCATGTGGGATGTTTCATCCCACGCCGCGGAGGCGTTTCTATCTCACTTCGGGGGGAAAGTCAACCGGGGAGATTAGGTCGTAGGGAAGAGGATCTCCGCGACCACGCGCCACAGGGCGAGCCCGGTCCTTCCGCGGTCTTCGCCGCACGCGATGACGAGTCGATCCTCCGGCACGCTCTGGGGGAAGGCGCCCGCGATCGTTCGTGCATCCTTGGGGTTCTGTGCGGCGATCCGCTCTGAGCTGTGGGCGAAGAGCCATCCTCCTCGCCCGCGCCGGAGGAGGAGAAGGGCGCTCGCCCCTTCCCGGATCGCGAGGTCACGGTACTGCCAGGCCGGCCGCTCCTCGCGGCAGGAGAGGAGGGCGGCGAGGGAGACGGGGCCTTGGGAGAGGGAGAGAAGGCGAAGCTCTCCTGTGGCCTTCACCCGCGAAAGGAGAGGGTCAAAGCGCCTCCTCCCCGAGCGAGTGAGGGAAGCCCCTCCCTTTCCCAAGGCGACGAGGCCCTCCTCCCGTAGCCGTTTGAGAGCGAGGCGGACCGTCATCTCGGAGAGACCCGTCCGCCGCGCCAGGGTGCGGCGACCGAGTTCCTCCACCCCGATGAGGAAGACAAGCTCGTGCACAAGCGAGGGCCGATCCATTCGTCGTGGAGGAGTGTAGCGCGGTCCCTTCCGCCTGTCACGGCGCCGCCGCACGCTTTCCTTGTCGGCCGGTTCCTTGGGGATTATGCTTGCGGGGGAGCGTTGCCGCCGGCCGTTCGAGTCAAAGCCGCGCAACGCCCAAAAAGGGGGGACCGTGCGTAAGGGGTGGTTCGTTCTTCTTTTAGTCATCCTCGCAGCCTGGGCCGTCACAGGCCTTGGCTACAACCGGAGCGACTTTCTCTTTCTCGAGGAGATCGAGGTCGGGATGCGGGGGGTCGGGAAGACCGTCGTCGCGGGCGACTTGGTGAGCGAGTTCGCCGTCGAGGTCCTGGGGATCATCGATGAGCCCGGCGACAAGTCGGACTTTATCGTCGTCCGCGTGAGCGGAGAGGCGATCGGCCGCTCCGGAGGGATCGCCCAGGGGATGAGCGGGAGCCCGATCTACGTGGATGGAAAGCTGATCGGAGCCCTCAGCCGCGCCGCCTCCTGGTCGAAGGAGATCACCCCCATCGGCCTGGTCACCCCCATCGAGGTGATGCTCGGGATCGTCGACGCGATGACGGGGAAAGAGGTCTCTTCCCGGCCGGCGCCGGAGGCTCTCCTCGACGGGGTCCGGCTGAGCGACGTGAGCGCCCCCCCCAGCCCCGCGTCGCTTGCGGCCTCGCCGGAGGTGATCTTCGCCTACCCCGTCTCGACCCCGCTTCTCGTCACCGGCCTATCCGGGCGTGCCTTGGAGGTCCTGATGAGAGGAGCGGAGCCGGGAGAGGTCCCCGCGGGACTCCTCGGGGAGTTCCTCTCTCCGGGGATCGCTCCGCAGGTGCGTGGCCTCTCCGCATTCGGCCTCTCCCTCGTCCCTGTCTCAAGCGGGACGGGGGCGGGCGCCTCGACGAACACCCCCCTCGAGCCGGGGAGCGCGATCGGGGTCGCCCTCACGACCGGGGATGTCACGATGGGGGCGCTGGGGACCCTCACCTGGCGCGAGGGGGAGGCAGTCCTCGGCTTCGGCCATCCGTTCCTTTTGAACGGCGAGGCCGCCTTCCCCCTCACGAGCGCGCACATCTACGACACGATCCGGGCCTACGACGCCTCGTTCAAGTTGGGCGAGCTGGGGACCTCGATCGGGGCGATCCTTGAGGACCGTCTCCCGGGGATCGGCGGGCGGATCGGCCGGCCGGTCCAGCTTGTCGACCTCTCCCTCGGCATCCACGACCTGGACGAGGGCCGCACGCGGGACCTCCGCGTCGGCCTCGTGGACGAGCCGCGCATCCTGTGGGAGCTCCTCTTGGCATCTGGATTCGAGGCGATCGACACGGCCCTGGACCGGATCGGCCAGGGGACCGTCGAGGTGACCTACCAGATCCTGGGGGACGGGATGCCGTCCCCGCTCGAACGGCGCGACCTCTTCCTGAGCACGTCCGACGTCGCCCTCTATCCGCCCTGGCAGCTTGCGAACATCGTCTCCTTCCTCGAGTACAACTCCTTCCAGGACCCGAAGATCACGCGCATCGCTGCCTCGATGCAGGTCACGCGAGAGCTCAAGGCGGCGCAGATCAACCACCTCGAGCTCGATCGGGACGAGTACGCGCCGGGGGACACCCTTCGCTACCGGGTGGAGCTCCAGACCTACCAGGGCAAGAGTCGGGTCCTAGAGGGGGAGATCGCGATCCCCTCCGGCCTCGTCGCCGACTACATCACGGTGCGCGCCTACGGCGGACCGCGCCCCCTGGAGGAAGGGGAGTCTCCAGAGGAGTTCGCGAGCCTTGCGGAAGTGATCCAGGCGATCGAGGACCTGCCGACCTACGACACCCTTACTGTCGAGCTCTTCATCCCCGACCCGCTCCTCTATGGCTCCGGGGCGCTCCTCGGGGTGGACAAGGTGCGGACGGAGGGCGGTGGCTACTTCCTGTACGACAAGCGGGAG
>CAYHEK010000049.1:0-11624 GCA_964355545.1 uncultured Thermotogae bacterium
TAAGTGGTGACGTGCGTCGGAGCTCTCAGGTTTTCGGGCCCCCAGAAGTACGCTCATCCAAAGGGCACGGCAGGCGCGAGGGGCGCGACGACGAACTCAAGGAGTGGAAAGAACTCCGGGCCAGATCATCCGCACCGTTCTCCCCGAGCCAGGGCAGATCCGGATATGCCTGCTGCCGGTGCCGAGCGCAAGAACGCAGCTTCGCCCCGTTAGGGCTCCCGAGGCTGGTTGATACGCTTGGCCTCGCGGCCTACCGGACGGTCATGCCCATGTAGTAGGGCCAGATCACAAGGCCGACGATGCACTGCCACCAAAGTAGCTTCGCGAACGCCATGGTGAACAGCCACCCGCCGAACCATACCGTTCCCGCCAAGCTTCCCGCGCCCACTCTGATCCCGTGCTCTCCCCCCATGGTTCCTCCTTTCGGAACAGCAACGATTGTACCAACTGCGAGCATGAATGCCGACTGCTTCCATCTTCGGGATGGTCTCGCCGATGTCCGGTCCACCTTGCGGAGTCTCGCGAAAGCCAACGAATACGGCAGTATGGACGCCTGTACGCCCAACGGGAGTTCAACTCGTCAGGCTCCACTCCGCAGGTCAGCGATTCGCCTCCTCGAATGCGGTCAGGTTCGCGAGGATCCGCCGCAGGTATTCCTCGAACACGTCGATCTCCGGCTCGGAGAACCCGGTATAGAAGAGCCGAGTCATGTCCTGGGAGACCTCGACGTACACCTTCTCCCAGGCCTTGTCCTTCTCGGTCCTGCGGACGAGGATCACGCGCCGGTCCTCCTCGGAACGGACGCGTTCAAGGAAGCCAGACGCCTCCAGTCGATCGAGCATGGCCGTGAGGGTGGACTTCTCGAGGGAGGTCCTCTTCGCGAGCTCGCTGATCGGGATCTCGTCTTCCCGCCACAGCGCGAACAGGATTCGCCCCTGGGCCGGGTTGATCTCCTCGACCCCATGCTCTTTGAGCTTCCGCGCGAAGATGCGGCCGCCCACCTGGTGGACCTTGGCGATGAGGAACCCGCCTTCCCTCTGGCGCTTCATCACTTCTTGACCTCAAACTCGATCCGCGAGGAGCGATACCAGCCGGAGACAAACTTGGGAAAGAGCCGCAGCACGGTGTAGTCGGGGTCGTCCGGTCCCGCCGGGTAGTACCTCTCCCATCCCTCAACCCAGAGCGCCCTGCGGACGTTCGGGTCCTCCACAATCTCGAGGTCCCCGGCGAACATCATCCCGACGAAGTGAGGGCAGTCGGCGAAGTAGACGCACCCTTTGGGGTTCTCTCGAATCTCGTTCGTCTTCGCCGAGGAGGTGTTCGTCCCCAAATAGATCATGAGGTCCCTCTCGTGGCCGACGAAGAGGTGCGCGAGCGTGGGGAACTCCGTCTTATTCCTCAGGTTGAACATCACCCGCGTCCGGGGGTACCCGTCCGCGCCCACGGTCGTGACGTAGGCGCCGTCCGCGACCTCCATCAGCTCGATCGCCGCCTTCTTGAGCTCGTCTACCTTCATGTCGGACCTCCTCGTCCTATTGGATGGACAGCAAATAGTACGATATAGAAATACCTCTGTCGAGCGGCGCTCCTTTGCTATCCTTTGCCGGAAGAAGAAGTCGCTCGCCGAGTCGAGCGAGGAGGGAAGATGCCTGAACTACCGGAGATCACCTGTCGGGCGCGGGAGATGGCCACGGCGCTCCCCGGTCGGACGATCGGCGAGATCGAGGTCCTACAGCCGAAGTGCCTGAACGTGCCGGTTGAGACGTTCACGAAGGCCCTCACTGGGGCAGCCATCCAGGGCGTCACCCACCGCGGGAAGTGGATCCTCGTCAACACGTCTAGAGGGCATCTCCTCGTCAACCTGGGGATGGGAGGGGAGATCCTCCTCGTCCCTCCTAGCGAACTCCCGAAGAAGTGGCGAGCGCGCTTCGGCTTTCAGAATGGGGAGTCCCTCGCCGTCAACTTCTGGTGGTTCGGTTATCTCCATTACAGTCCGCCCGGACGCCTCGACGAACACCCGATGATCGCCTCCCTCGGCCCGGACGCCCTGGACGTGAGGCTCCCCGAGCTTCGCGCGCTCCTCGCGAGCCGACGCGGAGGGATCAAGGCCCTCCTCCTCGACCAGTCGAAGATCGCCGGGATCGGGAACGCCTACATCCACGACATCCTCTTTCGCGCCCGCCTCCATCCCCTCCGGCCGATCCCGACCCTGTCGGAGGAAGACATAAAAAGGCTCCACGGCGCGATCCGCAGAGAACTTGCGCGGAGTATCGAGAAGGGCGGCGCGTTCTACGAGGTCGGCCTTGACGGGAAGCCGGGTGGGTTCAAGGCGGAAGACCTCCTCGTCGGCTACCGCGAAGGTAAGCCCTGTCCGGAGTGCGGGACGCCGATCGAGAAGACAAAGACCGGGTCGACCGTGAGCTTCATCTGCCCCCGCTGCCAGCCTCTCGCCTAGCCGGGTTCCCGCTCGCTGCCGCCGTTCGTATCCGGGAAGACCCTACGGCGCCGCGAGGTCGGAAGAGAGCCCAGGCAGGGCTTCGATGGCTTTTGGGGCGGAAACGCCGCTAGACGAACTCGACACATTCCATCTCCACGAGATACACTGGAAAGGGACTCAAGGAGGTTCGAATGGCAAAGATTGGGTTCCTTGTTCTCTTCGCCGTGGCATGCCTTGGGGCAGGGGCGCTTGCGGCAGAGCCGACGTGGATCCTGTCGGTGACCCTCTCCGGCGCCCCCTTCGTGGACGTAGGGGTTGCGTGGACGGTGAACGACGCCGCGGAGGTCCGGGCGAGCCTCTCCCTGGGCCTCGACCTCGACGACGAGAAGGCAACGTTCGTCCTCTGGGGACGTCTGATCTACGCCTACTACCCCCTCCCCGGCGGTCCGTTCTACTTCGGCGGGGGGCTCGGCGTCTTGGAGGCTTTCCCCGAAGGGAAGCCCACGTTGCCTCACGCCCTCGTGGAGGTCCCCTTGGGCCTTGCTTGGCCGCTTGGCGGAGGGACAGCGCTCCTCGGCGAGGCCCGGTTCACCCTCCCTCTCCGTTTTCTAGGATTCAGTGCCGGCCTCGCCTTCTAGCGGTTGCCGCGCGCTCGACTTGGACGTAGGCGAAGGTCGAGCGGCGTGGTACCATCTGCCCCGTTGAGGGCAGGGGCGCCCACGAAGGAGGCCCCCGATGAAGAAGAGGATGGTCGCCTACTGCGGCCTTGTCTGCACGGACTGCGACGCGCACATCGCCACGCAGAAGAACGACCTTGAGGCACTCGGGAGGTTGGCCGAGAAGGCGAATAAGGACTACGGTCTCTCGCTCGCCGCGGACGACTCCCGCTGCGACGGGTGCCTCGCGACCACGGGCGTACAGATCGGCTACTGTCGCCAGTGCGAGATCCGCGCCTGCGGCGTCGCGAAGAAGGTTCCAAACTGCGCCCACTGCGATGACTATGCCTGCGAGAAGCTCGAGTCCTTCTTCAAGATGGCGACGAAGGCACAACCCGTCCTCGACGCGATCCGCGCGAAGCTCTAGGAGGAAGCGCGGGCTACCCGTCGCGCGGCACGCACAGGACCTCCCGAATCCGCAGGTCGAAGAAGCGGTTCATGTGCGCGGCTCTAAGGACGATCGCCGTGTCCGCTCCGCCCTCCGTCCCACCGATCGCGATCACGTCGCGGTCGGTGGGAATCGCCCCCGCGTCCGCGGCCATGACGGCGATCTCCACGCACACCTTCATTCCCTGGCCGAAGAGCCGAAGCGTGTGGGCGATGATCTCGACGGGGGTCACGCCTCCGAACTTCGTGGAGAGCGAGCGGCCGACCCCGGAGAGGGCGTGGGACGCGGTGACGATCGGGACGCCCCCACCGCGGAGGGTCTCGGCACGCGCCGGGTCGAGCTCGAAGTCGTCCCCTTCTTTGAAGCCCACGTGGTGCGTCACGCAGACGACCCGGGCGCCGAGCGGGCGAAGGGCTTCGAGGCAGGCGACGGCCGTCTCCCCGCTTCCGGAGGCGACGACCACGTGATCGATCCCGCCCGCGGCGACGCGATCGACAACCGTCCGAATCGCGCGAGACGAGTTCTCCCGCCCCGGCTCGGAGAAGTAAACAATGGAGCCAGTCATCGTCTTGACCTCCGTTTCCGCTCGCAGCTTGCGGGCCAACCCGACGGGAGTGTCCGGGATCGCCACCCACGGTTCAAGGTCGGACGATTGGCGTGGGCATCCCACTTGAGCTATCCGCGCGCAAGGGGGATGAGAGGATGCGGCGGAACGTCCTAGCGATCGCGACGCTCGGGTTCGTCTCCGCGGCGGAGGCGCTCGACCTCCTGGCCGACGTGAGCCAGCCCGACTTCACCCAGTGGTCCGTTGTTTACGAGATGACTCAAGGTGAGGTCGAGGTCGCGATGGGGCGCGACTACGACCGAGCCTTTCGCTTCCCGCTTGAGCGATGATCCGAGCCGAACGCCTCTGGCTCGCTGGAAACCCTTCCTCGGTCACAAGCGCGCGAAGTCGAGCGCAGCGGACCTCACAAGGCACACCCCCAGCCTCCGCCACTCGGCGTTGAAGAGGGCGATGATCTCGGCCGCCTTTTTCCCCGCGAAGTCCGAACAGGCGTGCCCGTCCTCCACCACCGTGACGTCGTAGCCCAGGGACTTCGCGTGAATCGCAGCCGCGTTCACGCACCCGTTCGTCGCGAGGCCACAGAGGACGAGGCGCTCGATCCCGCGGCGCCCAAGCTCCGTGTCGAAGGGCGTGCCGACGAAGACATCGCCAAACGGCTTGCGGATCACCGGCTCCCCCGGCCGAGGCCCGATCGCCGGGTGTGTCGGGAGGAGGTCCTCCGGAGGCCGCTCCTTCCCGAACCCGACGTGCTCGACGTAGAGGACGGGAATCTTCGCTGTGCGCGCCCGCTCAAGGAGAAAGCCGATCTTCTCGAGCAGGTCATCCCCGTCTTGAGTCAACATCGGCTCCGGCCTCAGGAACGCCGTCTGCACGTCGATCACGATCAATGCTACGTTCTTTGCCATCGTCCCTCCCTGCGATCTTCGGGAATGTCAAAGTGCCCTGAAAGCCCATGAGCGACAAGGCAGTATCTCCGATCCCAGGCCACAGGGCCACTAGAGCGTTTCGACCTTGAGAAAGTTCGTCCGCCCGCTGCCGCCCATGGGGATCCCGCCGGTGATGACGACGAGATCGCCCTTCGCGGCGAGCCCTTCGGAGAGGACCCTGCGAGACATCGCCGCAAGCATCTCGTCCGTGCTCGCGTAGCTGGGGACGAGGAGCGGGACGACGCCCCAGGAGAGGACAAGCTGACGGGCGGTCGCTTCGCTCGGGGTGAAGGCGACGATCGGCTGGCGCGGCCGCTCCCTCGCCACCTGGCGCGCCGTGTACCCGCTCTGAGTCGAGGTGAGGATGAGCCGTGCCTCAAGCTCGCGAGCGATCGTGACCGTCGCCTCGCTGATCGCGTCCGTGACCGGGTGGCGGTGCCGCGAGTCGGCGAAGCCAGACCTTTGGATCGAAGGGAACATCCTCTCCTCCACGATTGCCGCGATCTTGGCCAACATCTCGACCGCGGGGACCGGGTAGCGGCCGATCGCCGTCTCACCGGAGAGCATCACGGCGTCCGTCCCGTCGAGGATCGCGTTCGCCACGTCGCTCGCCTCGGCGCGGGTCGGCCACGGCTCTTCGATCATCGATTGCAGCATTTGCGTCGCGGTGATGACGGGCTTCCCGGCCGCGTTGCACGTGCGGATGATCTCCTTTTGGCGAAGAGGAACCTCCTCGACCGAGACCTCCGCGCCCAGGTCGCCGCGCGCGACCATCACGGCGTCGGTCGCGTCGAGGATCTCGTCGAAGTGCTCGAGGGCCGCGCGCTTCTCGATCTTCGCCACGATCGCGGCGCGACCGCCCCGACCCTCGACGAGCTCGCGCAGCTCGAGGAGGTCGCGGGCCGAGCGGACGAAGGAGAGGGCGAGGAAGTCGACCTTCTGGTCGAGGGCAAAGAGGGCGTCCTCCCGGTCCTTCGCCGTGAGCGGGGAGCCGACCCCCGCACCGGCCGGGGCGGTCACCCCGCGGTGGGAGTAGAGGTCCCCGCCGGCCGTGACCTCGCAGAGAAGCTCGTCCGATCCCTTCTTCTTCACCACGAGCTCGAGGTCCCCGTCGCCGATGACGAGCCGATCTCCCACCCGAGCCGTGTCGAAGAACTCGGGGTGAGGGAGGTTGACGGCCTTCCCTTCGCCCTGCGAGGGCCGCGTCGTGAGGACGATCCGATCGCCTGCTACCAGGGAGAGCGGCTCCGGTTCGATCGCGCCGAGGCGCAGCTTCGGCCCCTGGAGGTCGGCGATCACGGCGACGGTCGAGCGCTCCTCGTCCGCGATCCGTCGGACGGTCGCGATCTCCTCGGCGTGTTCGAGGGGCGTTCCGTGGGAGAAGTTGATCCGCGCGACGTCCATCCCGGCGCGGACCATCGCCCGCATCGTCTCCTCGGAGCGCGACGAGGGGCCGATCGTGCACACGACCTTCGTCCGTTTCCTTGGAGTTTTGCTCATCTCCCTCACCTGGACGCTTCGACGCGGCGGATCAGCCCAGGGTGAGAAGGGCGATCCCGCCGATCGTGAGCGCCATCCCGGCGATTGTCTTCGCGGAGAGCGCCTCCCCGCCGAAGAGGGGCGAGGTGAAGGCGATCGGCATCACGCGGCTCAAAGGGGCTCCCTTCAGCGCAACGTAAAAGCACAGCATCCCCGCGGCTCCGGCCACGACGCCACCACCGATCCCGACCGCGAGGAGGGCCTTCGACCCCGCCTGAGGAAGGGTCTTCCAGTGCGGAAGGCTTGCGATCGCGAGCAGCACAAGCGCGACGGCCGTGCGCAGCGTGATCCCCATCTGCGGGGAGAGGCCTCCCGCGAGGAGCCCTTTCTTCTCGAAGTACCCGCCCACTCCCCAGGCGATCGCGGTCAGCAAGGCGAAGAGTTCCGGCTTCATTGCCCACCCTTTCACAACGTCGATTCCTGGCAAACGTAGCAGAGAAAGGCCCTTCCCGTCAATCGAGACGCCCCTTCTCCATGAGGGAGACCCGGAACGGATGGAGCGTTGCGGTCATCAACCCCTCCTTCACGGCCGGGTCGCCGCGCATGAAGGCCGTCGCCTCCGCCTCGGAGTCCGCTCGGAATACGACGATCCCGAAGGCGGCGTCGAGACAGGGCCCGGCAAGGACGAGCCTCCCGTCCGCGAGGGCCTCCTTCAGGTGGTCGAAGTGAGCTTCGAGGATCCTCTCCTCTGCTCGGGAGACTCTCTCAGCCAGGTTGGGCCGAACCGGTTTCAGGAGGTAGATGAACGTCGGCAACACTCCCTCGTTCCTCTCTCCCATCGCGGCTAGCGTAGTCGATCCAGAAGCCCCGCACAAGACGAGGAGCACTGCGCTCGTCTAGGGCCGCCCGCTCCTTCGAGCAATGGAGAGCCGCTCAGCCCTCTCGGCTCGCACGGCGTTGGGCGTAGAAACGGCGGGCCTTGGCACGGTTCCCGCAGTCCTTCATGTCGCACCAACGCCGGCTGCGGTTCCGACTCTGATCGAGGAAGAGCCAGCCGCAGTCTTCGCCGGCGCAGTGGCGGAGGCGGGAGACATCCGCCGGCGAGGAGAGGACCTCGGCCGCCGATCGCGCGACCGGAAAGAGGACGCGCTCGAGGGGAAGGTCGTCCGCCGGCCAGTCGAGGACAAGGCCCGCCGGGGTCGCGACGAGCGCAAGACGGGCGAGAGCCTGGGAGAGGGCCGCATTCAGTCGGGCGAGGTCCTCTGCGGAAGCTTCCTTTCCCTCGATCGCAGCCATGAAGAGGCGATAGAGGGCCTCCCTCAGGTGAAGGGCACCGCGGAGGGCCTCTTCCCCCCCCACTGGATTCGCCCGAGCGGCGGCGAGGAGCCGGTCGGCGGCACCCTTCGCGAGAAGGCCGGCGTGCCGACCCCAGAGGACAAGGGCGTGATAACTCGTGAGCCACTCCCCTCTGAGCTCCGGCACATGGTAGTCAACTGTGTTCACGAAGTCGAGGGAGAGCCTGCCGCCGATCAGCTTGAGGTCCTCCATACGCCGTTCTCTCACCGAACTGTCTCCTCCTCCTTTAACCACCAAAATCAACTTGACGGGTTAGCGACTCTCCTGTACCCTATAACTCTCGTAACAAATTTAGGAGGTTATGGACGCCCTGTCAAGGGGAGGAGGTAGAGGATGAGCGGCTTTTTCGAACTCGAGGTGGGGAAGGAGCGCCTCAATGAGATGCGCCGGGAAGCACAGAGGCATCGTCTCCTCACGGAGGCGATCAGAGGAGCGCGGACGAAGAAAGGACTCAACGATCGCACCTTCTCACACAGGAGAGGCCTCTTCCTCCTCCCTCGCGCGGTGACGCACGAGCGGGAGGAGTCCCTCCCGTCGTGAGTCGCCCGCTCGACGAAAATTCGGCCCTTGCCGTCCCTCAGGAGGCGGGAAGGGCGTCCCGCTCGGCGAGGGCCCGTCGCGCGCGACGGCTCCGCCAGCCGAGCCAGGAGTTCCGCAGTAGCTCCCCTGTCGAGAGGGCGGCAAGGCCGACGTAAAGCCCGGCTGCCTTGCCCCAGGCAACTCCCACCGAGAGAAGGGCCACGTCGACCGCGAGGAAGAGGATCACGGCCTCGGTGATGCTCCGCGTGCGGCGGCTGTGCAGGATGATCCCTTGGTTCCAGCTCTGAAGGACGCTCAGCGCCGGGAGCGGCAGGGCAAACCAGACGCTCATCTGGGCGAGCTGAGCGAGGGGCTGCGAGAGCCCGGTCACCTTGGCGAACCAGAAGCCGGAGAAGGGCGTCCCCGCGAAAAGAAGGAGTCCGCCTGTGGTGAGGCCGGCGAGGAGGAAGGTGAAGCGGCGGAGAACCCGCGAGGAGCCTGACTCGTCAAGGAGAGTGACCACGACCTCGTTGTAGGCGACTCCGAAGCTACGAACGAGGAAGATGACGCCGGTGACGACCGGCCAGGCAGCGAGGGAGTCGAGGGCAGCCGGCATTCGTGCAATGCTCGCGATCGCAATCGGGCGCGCGACAAAAAAGATGAGCGAAGTCAGGGAAAGAGGGACGTAGAACCGCAGGAAGGCACGCAGAGTGAGACGCTCCGCCACGGGCGGAGCCGGCTTCAGTTGGTCGCGCAGGACCGGACGCACGCGGATCCCTACGTACACCGCCTCCCCCACGACCCCCGCGACCGTCGCGGCACTCGCGACGACGATCCCAGCCACAGAACCGAGGCAGTAGCCCACGGCGAGAACGACCCCATCAGCCACCAAGCGGATGAGTGTCCCCAGGCCGACGGCGAGGGAGTGGCCGAAACGGATCAGGACCCCCTGGTTGAAGCGGCGGTAGGCGATCGCCCAGGTCCAGGGGACCATGATCATGAGACCGATCCGGCCGGGCTCGATCGTCTCCGCGGGCGCGTGGATCAGCGTCTTGGCGAAGAGGTCGTAGAGGGGAGTGAAGGCGATCGCGACATGAACGAGGGTCAGGGAGGCGCTCATGCCGTGCATGAACGTCCGGATCTTCCGGTAGGAGGAGAAGTCTTTGGACAAGGCGGTCGAGGCGGCGAGGAGCATGATAATCGGGACCTCAACGAGGCAGGCAAGCGGCAGAATGAGGCCGCCGTAGGCGGCGAGATTGATCGTTGGGTCGGCAAGGCGAGCGACGATCGCGCTGATCGCCGGACCCTCAAGGGCCATCAGGCCCCAGCTTGCGGCGAGAGGCCACCACGTCCTGACGACGCGCCGGACCGGGATCGGCGCAGGAGGCCGCGCGGGTTCTAGCATCTGGAGACGGGCTTCGGACACGGCCGTAATGATCCCGGAGGTCGGCTGCCCGATCAACCGCTCTTGGTTTGACAGCGTCGGAGCGATCCCCTATCCTCACCTTTCTCCAACGGGTGATCGTGGAGCAAAGATCGCGATGGGACCGTTCTCTACTCCTTGGCTGACGTTCGTTGCCTGGTTTGTGGCCGCGGCGAGCGTCCTCGCTAGTCTTGTCTGGGCGATCGTTGGATTCCGTTCGAAGAAGGGGCCGTGATGTGCGAGCAGGTGATCTACGCCTTCGTCCTCGTCGTGTACATGGGCCTCCTCGTCGGGATCGGGATCCTCAGCTCGCGGCGGATGAAGAGCTCGGAAGACTTCCACATCGGCGGGCGGAGGGTCGGGCCCTGGGTGACTGCCCTCTCCTACGTCGCCGCTTACTTCTCCTCGGTCGTCATCATCGGCGGGGGCGGGTTCGGCTACCGGTACGGGATGGCGACGCTGTGGATCGGCGCGATCAACGTCCTTGTCGGCTGTACACTCGCTTGGGTTCTCCTTGGGAAGCGCGTGCGCGAGTTCACCGCGCGCCTGGGGACGATGACCGTCCCCGGATTCCTCGCCGAGCGGTTCCAGGCGAGGGAGGTCCGCATCCTCGCTGCCCTTGTGATCTCGGTCTTCCTCGTCATCTACAACGTGAGCGTCCTTGTGGGGATGGGGCGCGCCTTCGAGGTCCTGATGGGGATCCCGTACGTCTTCGGCGTTCTCCTCTCCAGCGCCATCATCATCGGCTACGTCGCGTTGGGAGGGTACCTCGCCGTCGTCTGGACGAGCTTCTTCCAGGCGTGGGTGATGGGCGCGGGACTGATCCTCCTTGCGGTCGCGGCGCTCCAAGCGGTCGGCGGCCTCACCGCGGCGAACCTCGAGCTTGCGGCGATCGACCGCGGCCTCGTGGAAACCCCCGGACTGTGGGGCTGGCCGGGCCTCCTCTCCTACGGCCTCATCGTGAGCTTCGGAGCGTGGGGGATGCCCCAGCTCCTCGTCCGCTTCTACTCGATCAAGAGCGTGAGCGCTTTGCGAATCGGAGCCGTCGTCGCCTCGATCGGCGGGTGTATGGCCCTCCTTCCCTACCTCGCCGGCGCTATCGCACGCGTCCTCCATCCTGACCTCTTGAACCCCGACCTCGCCATCCCGACCCTCACGCGCTCGATCCTCTCCCCGTGGGGAGCGGCGGTCTTCCTCGCCGCGGTGATCGCGGCTGGGATGTCAACCTTCTCCTCCGTCCTGATCATCGCCTCAAGCGCCGTTGTGCGCGACTTCTATCAGAAAGGACTCGGTCGGCCGCTCTCCGAGGAGCACGCCATCCGCTACAGCCGCACGGCAAGCGTCGTCGTGGGGCTCCTCTCGCTCCTCATCGCGCTCCGCCCGCCCGGGTTGGTCCTCGCTCTCACCGCCTTCGCCTGGGCGGCGATCGCCTCGACCTGCCTCTGGCCGATCCTTGTTGGCATCTACTGGAGAGGAGCGACGCGCTCTGGCGTCCTTTCCTCGATGGTCGGTGGTCTTGCGACATCCCTCATCTGGATGGCGCTTGGCTCTCCGTTCGGCCTGCACGGGTTCATCCCCGGGATCGGCGTGAGCCTCGTCCTTCTCGTCTCGGTGAGCCGCTTCACCTCAAGGCTCCCCGCGGAGCACCTCGCGCGGGTCTTCCGCCGCGAGGAGGAGAGCGCCGGCTGAGCGCGGAGCCGCTCGCACGAGATCCTCTCTTCTCGCGCAAGAAGAGGGCCTTTGGCGCGGCGAGGTCTCTCTTCCCTTGACAAAGTCCACGATTCGTGCTAGAGTTCCGGCGTTGTTGGTGTCGTG